>JANPNF010000291.1:0-9321 GCA_031427315.1 Burkholderiales bacterium
CCTTGTCCCACTGGATGACGCTGCGGTCTGCCATCGCGGCGTTCTCGATCGGCACCAGCTGCGCCAGCGGCCCGCGCGAGATCACGAAGCCACCAGGGTGCTGGCTCAGGTGCCGCGGAAAGCCGATCAGCTGCTCGGTCAGCTCGATCCACAAGCGCGTGGTGGGTGCGGCCACATCGAAGCCTTGCTCGCGCAGCCGTTCGGCATCAACACGGCTGCCATCGAACCACTGCTGGCTTTTCGCGACCTGGTCGATGTGCTGCGCATCGAGGCCGAGCGCGCGGCCCACGTCACGCAGGGCGCTGCGCGGTCGGTAGCGGGTGATCACGGCGGTGAGCGCAGCTCGGTCGCGGCCGTATTTGCCATAGATGTACTGGATGACTTCTTCGCGGCGCTGGTGCTCGAAGTCGATGTCGATGTCGGGCGGCTCGTTGCGCTCGACGCTGATGAAGCGTTCGAACAGCGTGTGCTGGCGCGACGGGTCGACTTCGGTGATTTGCAGGCAATAGCACACAGTGGAATTGGCCGCGCTGCCACGGCCCTGGCACAGGATGTTTTGCGCGCGCGCCCAGGCCACGATGTCGGCTACCGTCAGAAAGTACGGCTCGTAGTGCAGTCGAGCGATCAGCGCCAGCTCGTGCTCGATCTGCTCGCGCACCTTCGGCGGCACGCCGTGCGGGAACTTTTCCGGCGGATACCGCTTGCGCGCGCCAACTTCGGTCAGCGCACGCAGGTGGCTGCTCGGCGTGGTGCCGGGCGGCACGATCTCGTCTGGATACTCGTAGCGCAGCTCGGCGAGTGAGAAGGTGCAGCGCTCGGCCAGCGCCACCGTTTGCGCCAGCCACGCCGGCTCGTACAGCGCCTGCAGTCGGCCGATCGGGCGCAGGTGCTGCTCGGCATTAGGCTGCAGCTGCCAGCCGCATTGCGCAAGCGGCACGCCCAGCCGCGTGGCGGTCAGCGTGTCTTGTAGCGGCTTGCGCGAGCGCACGTGCATCAGCACATCGCCTGCGGCGGCGATCGGCAGCCCGGTGGCTTGCGACACGCGCCGCACGCGGTCGATCAATTCGTCGTCGCGCGCGCGCAGCAGCAGCGACAGCGCCATGGCCGCGCGGTCGCCGAACACCGCCTTGAGCCACTGCGCGTGGGCCAGCATGTCGTCGAACGGCTGCGTGACATCGGGCACCAGCAACGCGAGGCAACCCGGCAGGCCGGCGAGCGTCGGGCTGTCGGGTGCGTTGGCCTGCGGCGAGGCCGCGGGCACGGCCTCGACGTCCGAGGGGGACGCGTGATAGCAGCCCTTGCCCGCCCGCCGCCGCGCCAGCGTGATCCATTGCGACAGCTGGCCGTAGCCCGCCCGCGTCTGCGCCAGCAGCACCAGACGCATGGGCGGCAGGGCGGGTGAGCGAGCGTCTGCCTCAGCCTGCGTCACCCACATCTGCACCCCGACGATCAGGTGCAGCCCACCGCGCTGCGCCGCCTCATGCGCATGCACCACACCCGACAGCGAACACTCGTCGGTGATCGCCAGCGCGCCGTAGCCCAGCTGCAGCGCCCGTGCGACCAGCTCCTGCGGGTGCGACGCCCCGGTCAGAAAGCTGAAATTGCTGCGGCAGTGGAGTTCGGCGTAGGCGGGGCGGCTGAACTCGGGTCGGCCAGCACGGCCGCTGTTTGATGTGGCTAGCTTCATCCTGTCGACGTGTTTACTGCCCCGAAAATCAACATGAACCCAACCCTGGAAGTCTTGGAAGCCGAAGTGCTGAAATTGCCCTCCGCCGATCGCTCGCATTTACTAGAACGGCTTATTGCCAGTCTGGATTCAGACCCCGAAGTCGAGCACGCCTGGGAACAAGAAGCCGACCGCCGCGAAGCCGAACTCGCCTCAGGCGCTGTGAACGCGGTCCCAGGCCACGAAGCGATCGCAAGACTTCGAGCCAGACTCTCGCGGTGACCTACTCGCTCCACCCCCAGGCCGAGCAGGACATTGCCGACGCACTGGACTTCTAGGCAACTCACGCAGGCGCACCGGTTGCTGGACGTTTTCTTGCAGAGTTAGAGCGTGTCGCTCACTTGATGAGCGAGTATCCGGATCTCGGCACCCGCGCCAGCAAAGGGCGGCGAGTATTCCCGCTGCAGATATTTCCGTACTCGGTGGTTTATTCGAGCCTCGAAAGTGGCATTCGAATCCTGATCGTTCGGCATCAACGCAGAGCACCGGCGTATGGCACCGGCAGGCGATAAGTCGTTGAGTGCGCTGTAACCATCGCGCCGCCAGCGCATCCAGCGGGCTGCGCACCGCGCCGCCGCCCACCTTCACCACGCGGGTGTAGATCATCGTGGTGCTGACATCGCTGTGTACCAGCAAGGCTTGCACCGTGCGGATGTCGTAGCTCGCTCGAAGCAGGTGCGTAGCGAACGAATGCCGCAACGTGTGCGGTGTGGCCGGGCGCACGATGCCTGCACAGACCACCGCGCGCTTGAAGGCCGGTCGCAAAGTTTGATCGAACAGGTGGTGGCGGCCCTGCACAGCGGTCCGCGGGCGCACCGACAGCGTGGCCTGCAGAAACCAGTGTCGCGGGCAGCATCACTGCGCGGTCGTTGCCACCCTTGCTGCAACGCACGGTGACCGTGCGAAATTCGAAATCGACATCCTTCACCCGCAGGTGCAAGGCCTCGGAGATGCGCCTGCCGGTGCGTCGACACCGCAACGCACCGGTCTGCCGCCAACCACGACAGAAATGCTTCGACTTCCACAACACCCATCTGCTTCGGGTGACGCATGCCGTGGTGGCGCACGTAGGGCCGTAGCCCGTGGACATACGCCTGCTCGGTGCTCAAGCTGTAATGCAGATAGCGAACCCGTTCGCGCACCTGATCCAGCAAGCGCTGCGACTTCAACGGCGGCAAAGGAGGTTCGGCGATGCGCATGACGGCGATGAACTGTGTTTACGTACAGTCTATGAGCGATCAAGCCATGACGCAAGCTCAGCAGCCGATTGCCACTGGACTCCATCAAAGGGATGCCCAAAAGGCTGCGCCTTTTGGGCATCCCTCATGTCAAACGTCAGGTGTCTCGAACAGCCCGTTGAGAGGGGGTTTCGGCAGTGTTGCGAGTTGGTACGTTTAAGCGTACTATTTTTTCCTTCTTCTGCCGGAGCACGAAATGGCTGTTTTTACTGCGAGTGAAGCACGCGCGAATCTGTACCGCCTCATCGACCAGGCGGCCGACTCTCACGAGCCAATCCTCATTGCTGGCAAGCGCAGCTCGGCTGTGCTCGTCTCCGAAGAGGACTGGAAGGCGATTCAGGAAACGATGTACTTGCTTTCTATGCCAGGCATGCGCAAGTCCATCCGCGAAGCGATGGCTGAACCACTGGCCACAAGCGCGAAGGAGCTTCGCTGGTGAGTTGGGCACTTGTCTACTCGAAGCAGGCGCTCAAAGACGCCAAGAAGCTCAAGGCAGCTGGCCTGAAGCCGAAGGCGCAAGAGCTTCTTGAGGTCCTTAAAACCGACCCGCTTCAGAAGCCACCAGCCTTTCAAAAGCTTGTTGGAGATCTTGCTGGAGCATATTCGCGGCGCATCAACATCCACAACCGCTTGGTCTACGAGGTTTTCACCAAAGAAAATACCGTCCGAGTCTTGCGAATGTGGGCGCACTATGAATGAGACGGCTGACCCGTCGAGGGGAATGCACAGAATCAGCGCCGCGGGGCGCAACCGTCCATAAAAACCAAATCGCCCGAGTTCCCGTTCTTCGTCAAGACACCGGTCCGCGGCCCGACCGTAGATGTACGCGATGTCGCGAGTGATGCGCAACGTATTCGGGCACAAGGTGTGGCGGTTGATCGTCTGGCTTACTCATCAGCGAATAACTCCACATCACAAGCTCACCAGATGAGCCAGTAAAATTTGGTTTCACAGGTACAGCGCCCCGTATCATCAGCGAGCACGTCAACGGACCCCACCTTGGACATCACACTGCTGATCAAAGCCGCCCTGATGGGCATCGTCGAAGGGTTGACAGAATTCCTCCCTATCTCCAGCACTGGGCATCTGATCCTCGCCGGCGCGCTGCTCGACTTCACCAACGAAACCGCCAAGGTGTTCGACATCGCGATCCAGACCGGTGCGATGTTCGCGGTGATCTGGCAATACCGCGTGCGCCTGCAGGCCACCGTGAACGGCCTGGGCAGCGATCCGGTCGCGCGGCACTTCGCCCTCAATGTGTTGATTGCCTTCATACCGGCGGTTGTGTTGGGCCTGGCCTTCGGCAAGGCGGTCAAGGCGCATCTGTTTCACCCGGTGCCAGTGGCGATGGCCTTCATCGTTGGAGGATTCGTCATCCTGTGGGTCGAAGCGCGCCAAAAGCGCTTGTACGGGGCTTCCGATATGCAGGGCAGCCGCCGCGCGCGGGTTGAAACCGTCGATGACATGGGCCCGCTCGATGCGTTGAAAGTCGGCCTGCTGCAATGCCTGGCGTTGATTCCGGGCACCAGCCGCTCGGGCGCCACCATCATCGGCGGCATGGTGCTGGGCTTCTCACGCCAGGCCGCGACCGAGTTCAGCTTCTTTCTCGGCATCCCGACGCTGATGGGCGCCGGGGCCTATTCGCTGTGGAAGGAGCGCGCCGCGCTGCATGCGGCTGACCTGCCGGTCTTCGCAGTCGGCCTGGTGTTCGCTTTCTTCAGCGCGCTGTTGTGCATTCGCTGGCTGATCCGCTTCGTGTCCACGCACGATTTCGTGGGCTTCGCCTGGTACCGCATCGTCTTCGGCGGCATTGTGCTGCTGACCGCCTGGCAGGGCTGGGTCAGCTGGGGTGAGTGAGCGCTTTGGTTTGCCGTGCAAGCGGCGTGCCCTTGCGTGGCAGCGCGCCGGGGGCGGCACCGCGCCGGGGTTCCCGCCCCGGTAGGCGGTTCACTTTTTTCTGCGGGGCCAGAAAAAAGTAACCAAAAAAGAGGCCCTGAACACCAGCCATTTGGGGACCGCGCTTCGGCCAGAGGCGAGCGGCAAAGGCTCTGGCACAAGAACCTAAACCGAAGACCCCAAAGGGTCGAGGCGCAGCGAGACCGCATGTTTGAACCTGAGGGAGGTAACCGATGAAGTAGCTCGGAGAGTGTTTTCGAGCCAGAGCCGATGAAGTAGGCGGCCAGCCGAAGCGAGCCAATCAAATGGGCTGGCGTTCGGGCCCTTTGCTTTGGTGACTTTCATTTGGGCCCGCAAATGAAAGTTACTCGGCAGCCGGGCCGAGACCCGGCGCGCTGCCAGCAAGGCTCAAGCCCTTCGCAGAAGCAAACCCGGCGCGCTGCCTGCAAGGCAAGCAACCACCCCGTGTAGCATGCCTTTCGCAATGCAACTCCCCTATGAACTCCAGATCGGCTGGCGCTACACCCGGGCCGGGCGCAGCGGGAGGCGCAACGGGTTCATCTCGTTCATCTCGGGGGTGTCGATGTTGGGCATCGCGCTCGGCGTGGCGGCGCTGATCATCGTGCTATCGGTGATGAATGGCTTCCAGAAGGAAGTGCGTGATCGCATGCTTTCGGTGGTCTCGCATGTCGAGCTCTACCAATCCAAGGGCGAGGCTTTGCCCGACTGGCAAGCTACCGCTGCGCAGGCGCGCTTGAACCCTGCGGTCATCGGCGCGTCGCCCTTCATCGCTGCGCAGGCGCTGATCGCGCGCGGTGACGACATGCGCGGAGCCATCGTGCGCGGCATCTCGCCGGCCGAGGAGGCCACCGTCACCGACATTGCCGCACAGCTGCGTGACACCACGCTGGTGCCGCTCGCGCCCGGTTGCTGGTGCATCGTGCTGGGCGGCGAGCTGGCCCGCGGGCTGGGCGTCGCGGTAGGCGACAAGGTCACTGTCGTCGCGCCAGGCGGGCAGGTCACGCCGGCCGGTGTGGTGCCGCGGCTCAAGCAGTTGACGCTGGTCGGCACCTTCCATGCCGGCCACTATGAATACGACAACGGCTTGGCGCTGATGCATGTCGATGACGCCGCGCGGCTGTTTCGCGTCGCGGGCCCGACCGGCGTTCAGCTGCGGCTGAAGAACGCACAGCAAGCGCGCGAGGTTGGCGACGAATTGCAGGTGCGCCTGGGGCCCACGGTGCGCGTCAACGACTGGACGCGTACCAACCGCAACTGGTTCGAGGCAGTGCAGATCGAGAAGCGGCTGATGTTCATCATCTTGACGCTGATCGTGGCGGTGGCGGCGTTCAATCTGGTGAGCACCCTGGTGATGACGGTCACCGACAAGCAGGCCGACATCGCGATCCTGCGCACGCTGGGGGCGAGCCCGCGCTCGATCATGGGCATCTTCATGGTGCAGGGCGCGGCTGCGGGCGTGATGGGCACGCTGGCAGGCATGGTGCTGGGCCTCGCCGTTGCATTCAACATCGATGTCATCGTGCCGGCGATCGAACGGGCGCTGCACACCAGCTTCCTGCCCAGCAGCGTGTACCTCATCAGCCACATGCCGAGTGATCCGCAAAGCGGCGACATCGTGCCGATCGTCGTGATTTCGCTGGTTCTGTCCTTCGTCGCCACCATCTACCCGAGTTGGCGCGCGAGCCGTGTGCAGCCGGCCGAGGCACTGCGCTATGAGTGACGCTGCGCCGCACACCGACACGGTGATCCGCGCTGTTGCTCTTCACAAACGCTTCCACGAAGGCGCGCTCGACGTGCACGTACTGCAAGGCGTCGACCTCGACATCGCGGCAGGCGAAACGGTGGCCATCGTCGGCACCTCGGGCTCGGGCAAGAGCACGCTGCTGCACCTGATGGGCGGGCTGGACGCGCCCACGCAGGGCGAGGTGACGCTGATGGGCCGCGATCTGCAGAAGATGAATGCGCCCGACCAAGGCGACTGGCGCAACCGGCATTTGGGCTTCGTTTACCAGTTTCATCATCTGCTGCCCGAGTTCACCGCCCTCGACAACGTTGCGATGCCGCTGCGCATCCGGCGCGTGGCGCAGGCCGAGGCGCGCGCTGTGGCCGAGGCGGTGCTGCAGCAGGTGGGGCTCGGCCACCGCACCGGGCACCGGCCGGCGCAGCTCTCGGGCGGTGAGCGCCAGCGCGTCGCGATCGCGCGCTCATTGGCTGGGCAACCCGCCTGCGTGCTGGCCGACGAACCCACCGGCAACCTCGACCGCGACACCGCCGACGGCGTGTTCGAGCTGATGCTGTCGCTGGCGCGCAGCCGCCAGATGGCGTTCGTGCTGGTCACCCACGACGAGGCGCTGGCCGCGCGCTGCGACCGGGTGCTTCGCCTGAAGCTGGGCCGGCTTACGGCTTGAGGCGCATGCGCTGGATCGACACCCATTGCCACCTGGACGCGCCGGAGTTTGGCAGCGACGCGGTGGGCGTGGTCGGGCGAGCCCGCGCAGCGGGCGTGGGGCAGATGGTTGTACCGGCCGTCGAGCGGGCAAATTTTGAGGTTGTACGCGGACTGGCTCACACGCACGAACTGGCCTACGCGCTGGGCATTCATCCGCTGTACGTCGACCGGGCCGACGATGCTGACATCGAGCGCCTGGGTCAGGTGCTTGATGCGCACCGAGGCGATCCGCGGCTGGTGGCGGTCGGCGAGATCGGTCTCGACCATTTCGTGCCCGACACCGACCGCGTGCGCCAGGAGCGCTTTTATGCTGCGCAACTGCGCTTGGCCCAGGCGATGGATCTGCCGGTGATCCTGCATGTGCGTCGCTCGGCCGACACGCTGCTGAAGCACTTGCGCCGCACACCGGTGCGCGGCGGTATCGCCCATGCGTTCAACGGCAGCGAGCAGCAGGCGCTGGCCTTCGTCGCGCTGGGCTTCAAGCTGGGCTTCGGCGGCGCGATGACCTTCGAACGTGCGCTGCAACTGCGGCGGCTGGCGCAGACCTTGCCGACGGACGCGATCGTGCTGGAAACCGACGCGCCGGACATCCCGCCGCAGTGGCTGTACCGCACCGCAGCCGTTCGCCTATCCGAGCCCGGCGCCACGGTGCCCAACGAGCCGGCCCAGTTGCCGCGCATCGCCGAAACGCTGGCCGCGCTGCGCGGCGTCAGCCTGGCCGAGATTGCCGAGGCGACCTGGGGCAATGCCGGCGCCGCGCTGCCGAAGCTGGCGGCGCTGCGCACTTAGCCGCACTGCGCGCACCCGCGCAACCAGTTCCGGCCTGATCAACGCCTCTGCCGCATCCAGGATGTGCTGTTGTGCGTACCATTGCCGTTGATATTGTGTAATGTTCGGCGATTAGCGACGACACTCTTTGTGACGCCGACCCTTACAGAAACCCGACCGCTCGACTGCTAGGCCTTCTTCCACTCCATAAGGAACCACCGTGATGACAAAACTGGCAATGGCATGCGTAGCAGCCGGTGCTCTGTGCGCGCAGCCTTCGCAAGCGGCCGCGCCCGTGAAGAAGGACGATGCAGCCCTGTCTGCCATGCTCGTCGGCACCTGGGTCAACCCGCCAGACAGTGCCGACTACGAAGGCGTTCCGAGCAAGGAAGTCTTCAATTCGGATGGCACCTACACCTACACCGAGTTCGAGGACAACGCCTGCTCGCGGGTGTCGGCGGCCATCAGCTCGAAGTGGTATGTGTGGGACGGCACGCTGGTGGTCGAATTCCCCGAGGGCAAGTCGCTGAAGGACGAGATCGTCAACATGGCACCGAAGAAGATGGTGCTGCGCTCGGTCGAAGACAGCCTGGTCTACCACCGTGTGCGCTCCGAGAAATGCGCGACGGCATCGGCCAAGGCCAAACCCACGGCCTCGAACGCGTCGCACTGACAGCGCCCGCGCGCCCCAAATCAAAAATGCCGGACATCGGGGTCACCCCGATGTCCGGCTTTTTGTTGTGCCGAGGTCAGCTCAGGTGCATCACTCGATGCGAACGACGACCTTGCCGAAGTGAGTGGCGCCTTCCAGGTGACGCAGCGCTTCCCGTGATTCGTTGAAACCGAACACCCGGTCGATCACCGGTTTGATCTGACGCGCGTTGACCAGCCGGTTCATCGCCTCGAACATGTCGCGCGAACCGACGAACACACCGCGCACGGTCGTCGTGTTGAACAGGATCGACAGCGGGTTGATTTCGCCGCCGGTCAGCACACCGATCAGGTGCACCGAGCCGCCATGGCGCGCCGCGGCGATCGAGCGCTGTAGCGTGCCCGGCCCACCGACCTCCACCACATGGTCGACCCCCACGCCGCCGGTGATTTCGCGCACGTTCTTGTCCCAGTCTGGGTGCGTCTTGTAGTTGACCAGGTGGTCGGCGCCGAGGGCTTTCGCGTGCGCTAGCTTGGCGTCGCTCGACGAGGTGGCGATCACCACCGCACCC
>JANPNF010000292.1:0-1910 GCA_031427315.1 Burkholderiales bacterium
GGTGCCTGCAGCTTGGCCCAGGTAACCCCACAGGCCATTACTCTTTTTGTAAATGTTGTAGCGCAGCGCGGCGGCTGCCGCCGTCCAGGTGATGGTGTTGAAGGCGCCGGTGTCGAACAGGTTGTTGCTGCACGCCGCAGACGCAGACACCACGGATTCGTCCAGATTGCTGGCACCTATGGAGCTGACCACGTATTCATGCGTGATGGGCGTGCCGTGCGTTGTCGGCACCGTGGCCGTGGCCGTTACGCCGGTGGGCGGCACCATGGCGCTGGCAAAGACAATGTTCGTCAGCGTCCAGCTCAGCGCGCCCAGGCGCTTCAACTCGGCAGGCGGGTACTGGGTGCTGCACAGCGTTAGCACATCGGCCGACTGCACATAGCGCAGCGTGGGCAAGTAGGCCTCGGTATAGCTGGTGACCACTTCATAGGGGCTGGCACCGCTCAGCAGCGTGGCGCCCATGGTGTGAAAGCGCACGTAACTGGTACCCAACTCCAGCACCATCGTTTGAGTGGTGCTGTACTCGAACGGGATCAGCCGCGTCTTCTTGCTGGAGTCTTTGACCTCGCGCACGAACTCAAAGCCCGAGCGGTTCTGCACCGGGCCATGCGGCAACACGCGGAAATTGCGGCACAAGGCCAAGCCGGACTGGAACTTGGCATCGGCGATCTGACCGAAGAACTCTGGCGTGAGCTCGCCACCGACAAAGCTGCGGGAGTAGGCACGCATGTCTTAGCGCCCGTTGATCCAGGCGACGTTTTGCCGATCTCGCGTGTTGCTGCGGCGCTGGCTGGCGTCACTGCCTGCGGCCTGGCCGAACAGCCCCGACTTGCCATCTTGGCCGAACGCGATCATGCCCCAGCGGGCAGCGGCCGAAGCGCCCGCATCGCCCTTGAGGACTGGCCCGGCCAGCATCGACGCCAGCGAAGCGGCCAAACACATCACGAACATCGGGCTGAACTTGGTGGTGTCCGTCACCCGGGCCACGTAGCGCAGCACAGCGTCAACTTGGTCGGTGTAGAGCACATCGGTGCCGTCGGCCGCGCTCTCGAGGACGAAGGGCTGCGGGGTGTACAGCCCCCCGGTGGTCAATGGCGGGTCGGTCCAGCCACGCGGCGAGGGGATGCCCACACTGGTGTCACTCTTGGCGTCGAAGGCGAGCACGGCGATGGTGTTGACCAGGTCGGTCGGCTGCGCGTAGCAGTAGGCCCAGCTGCTGGCGGCGTTGACTGACAGCAACGCCAAGGCCGCCCGCTTGGAAGCAAAGCCCCAGTCATGCCGCTCAAGCAGCGCATCACGCGCGATCGGGTAGAAGCGCTGGCAGTACTCGGCCTGCGCGCTGCCGTCGGGCGGCGTGATGCTGGCCACCGTGGCGCTGTCACCCAGGTGAGCCAGTGCCAGGTTGGAGATGTCTACTTCGGACGCCACGGGTGCACCTCGCGGTCAGGTCAAGTCGGCGGCCGGCTCTTTACCCTTACCCTTGGCAGCTGGCGTCGCCATCGCGGCCATCGCGGCTGCCAGCGAAGCCATAGCGTCGGTCAGCGCGGCGATCTTCACGTCGGACGCTGCATTCGCTTCGGCGATGGCCTTGGCCACTGAGGCGCCAAACGTGGCCGGGTCGCCCACCGCGCTGTCCGCAAACGCGGCGCGCATCTGGGCGGCGCGCTCGCGGTTGCTTTCCAAATACTCTTGGTAGCGCGCCTTGCCTTCATCGCACTGCGGCGCCAAGTTCTCAGCGGGCAAGCCCGTATAGCTGCAGGTCTGGCCGGCTTCGAAAATCTCGTTGCCGATCAGGGACTTTTCAAGCACGGTGTACTTGAGGGGAGTGCGTTCGGTGGGCATGGTGTGCGCCTTGCGTGTGATGTTGGGCGGATGGGGGAGCTGTCACCTAAAAAGGCGCCCGAAGGCGC
>JANPNF010000293.1:0-13777 GCA_031427315.1 Burkholderiales bacterium
ACCTGGGGCCGCTGATCACGCAGCAGCCCGACCAGCCGCATGCCGCGCACCCGCTTCACGGCCGTCAGCGCATAGACCGCGCCCAACACCGGCCACCAGCGCTTGCCGGCCCCCTCCATCCAGCCGAAGCGGTCCAGCCACAACTCGGAATGCACCGGCGGTCGATAGCAGCCGAAACGCCCAGTCTCCACCTCAAAGTTGAGCAGACGCAGCCAGTCGCGCAGGCGGCGATAAGCGATGAAGTCGCCCTCACGCGGCAAATACAGGGGCGTGGCCAACCCCAGGCCGAGGCGGCGGCGCGCGCGGCCAGTCTGCTGGCGCATGCCCCACAGGCTGGTCGGGTTGAAGCCGATGATCACGACCCGGCCCTCGGGCATCAGCACCCGCTCGACCTCGCGCAGCGTCTGGTGCGGATCGCGTGCAAGCTCCAAGGTGTGCGGCAAGACCACCAGGTCCAGGCTCTGGCTGTCGAAGGGCAGCGCATCGAAGTCGCAGTTCAACGCCACAGCGCGGTGAGGCACGGCAGGCTCCACGGCGTCGCCGCCTGAGCGGTGGGCGACATCGACGCCCAGCCAGCGGTGCGGCATGCGGTTGCTGCGCAGTGCATCGAGTGCCGGCAGGCCGAGTTGCAGCGCGTGGAAGCCGAACACATCGGCCACCGCGGTGTCGAGATGCTGCTGTTCCCAGGCGAGTAAATAAGCCCCGGGCGGGGTCGCGAGCCAGTCGCTCAAACCTATACTGGTCGCTGCTTGACTCATCGCGGTTTCTGTCATGAATTTGATCGCACTGCCCGCGTTCACCGACAACTACATCTGGATGCTGCACAACGGCGTCGATGCCATCGTGATCGACCCCGGAGACAGCGCGCCGGTGCTGGCCGCACTCGATCGCCTGCAACTCAAGCTTGCGGCGATTCTATTGACGCACCACCACGACGATCACATTGGCGGCGTGCCAGCTCTACTGTCCCGTCTGCAAGGCGACGTCTACGGTCCTGCCCTGGAGGTCATTCCTGACCCCTGCATCCGCGTGCGGGGTGGTGATTCGGTGAAAGCGCTCGACCTGGATTTCGACGTCATCGATGTGCCTGGTCATACCTCGGGCCACATCGCCTACTTCCATCGGCCGCAAGCGGGCGCTGCGGCCGACGCAGACACCGATGCACCGGTGCTGTTCTGCGGAGACACGCTTTTCATCGGTGGCTGCGGACGGCTGTTCGAAGGCACGCCGGCGCAAATGCACCAGTCGTTGCAGGCGCTCGCCGTGCTGCCGGGTGACACACGCGTTTGCTGCGCCCATGAGTACACGCTGAGCAACCTGAAGTTCGCTCGCGCGGTCGAGCCCGAGAACGCAGAGCTCGCCCGCTACAGCAGCCTGTGCGAGCAAAAACGTGCAGCTGACCTGCCGACGGTGCCGGGCAACATGGCCACCGAGCTCGCGATCAATCCTTTTTTGCGCTGCGGCATTCCCGCCGTGATCGACGCTGCCCGCCATCACGGCGCCCGCAGCGATCAGTCGGTGGATGTGTTCACCGCGCTGCGCCTATGGAAGAACGGTTTCCGATGACCGATCAATCGACACACCTGTTGCGCAGGACGACGCTGATCGCCCTGCTGGTATGGGCCACCGGATGGGTCGGCAGCGGATGCGCCAGCCGCACCGATGCGCCGGGTTCAGCGGGCATTCCCTCCGGCAGCGGCGTGACGCCGCTGGCCGCCTCGATTGACCCGAACCAAGCCGGTCGATCAGGCGGGCGTGATGCCTCCGCGCTCGATGCGAAGGCGGCCGTGGCGGCGCCGGTCGATCCGGTGCGCCCCGAGGTCAGCGTGAACCTCAACGATGCTGCCGCGCAGACCGACCTGTGGGCCCGCGTACGCCGGGGTTTCAAGATGCCTGACCTCGACACCGAACTGGTTCGTGAGCGCGAGCGCTGGTACGCCAGCCGCCCCGACTACGTCGAGCGCATGACGACGCGCGGCAGCCGTTATTTGTTCCATATCGTCGAGGAAGTGGAGGCCCGCGGCATGCCGACCGAGCTGGCCCTGCTGCCGTTCATCGAAAGCGCTTTCAATCCGCAGGCGGTTTCGTCGGCGAAGGCCTCGGGCATGTGGCAGTTCATGCCGGCCACCGGGCGCGATTTCGCGTTGACGCAAAACATCTTCCGCGACGACCGCCGCGATGTGCTGGCCTCGACCCGCGCCGCGCTCGATTATCTGCAGCGCCTGTACGCGCAGTTCGGTGACTGGCACCTGGCGTTGGCCGCTTACAACTGGGGCGAGGGCAGCGTGCAGCGCGCCATCTCTCGCAACGAGAAAGCCGGCCTGCCCACCGACTACCTCAGCCTGAAGATGCCCGAAGAAACCCGCCACTACGTGCCCAAGCTGCAGGCGGTGAAGAACATCGTCGCCTCGCCGCAAGCCTTTGCACTCCGCTTGCCGGAGCTGGCGAACCACCCTTACTTCCTGGGCGTTCCGATCCAGCGCGACATTGACGTCGACCTGGCCGCTCGCCTGGCCGGCGTGTCGCTGGACGAATTCAAGACACTGAACCCGCAGATGAACAAGCCAGTGATCTTGGCCGCCGGCACTCCGCAAGTGCTGCTGCCCTACGACAACGCCAGCGCTTTCGTGCGCAGGCTTGCCGAGCACCGCGCGCCGCTGGCCAGCTGGACCGCCTGGGTCGCACCGAAGACCATGCGCCCGGCCGACGCAGCTCGCCTGGTCGGCATGAGTGAGACCGCCTTGTGCAGCGTCAATCGCATCCCGCCGCGCATGCTGGTCAAGGCCGGCTCGACGCTGCTGGTGCCGCGCAGCGAACAGCGCACCACCGATGTGGCCGAGCACGTGGCCGACAACGCCATGATGCAACTGGCGCCTGACGTGCCGCCACTGCGCCGCGTGGTACTCAAAGCCGGCAAAGCCGACACGGTGGCCAGCGTTGCGCGCCGGTATCGCGTGGGGGTGGCGCAGGTGGCTCAGTGGAATTCGGTGACAGCCATCGCCCGCTTCAAGCCGGGTGCTGCCATCGTCGTCTATCAGCCCGCGCGTCGAGCGGCCACCACGCGTGTCGCATCAGCGCGGGCGAAAGCGCCGGTGCGCGTCGCCGCTGCGAGCAATGGCAAATCGGCCAAGGGTGCGGCCCCGAAACGCGTGACGAAGACCCTGCCCGCCAGCACCCGCAAGACGGTGGAACTGGCGGCCAAGTAAGTCGCAAAGCGGCCGTGCGGCCGACCGGAAAATTTTCAGCCGCCGGAAAACAGCAGCGCGATGTTGACGGCCAGCGCCGCCCCCCACACCAGGCTGCGCAGACCGGCCCGGTCGGCCAGGTACAGCGCGACATAAACGCTGCGCAGCAGGATGAAGCCGACCGCCAGCACGTCGACGCGGTGCTGCGGCGCACCGATCTGCTGCGCCCACAGCAGCGCACCGATGAAGAACGGCAGCGCCTCGAAGCAGTTGGACTGCGCCGCGTTGGCGCGCAGACGCCAGTCTTGCTGGCGTGACAGCCATTCGCGTGGGTGGTTGTTGTCGTAGCCGCCAGCCGACGCGGGCTTGAAGAAAGCGCCCCATTTGGCGATGCCAGCACAGACGATCGGCATCACCGCCGCGATCAAGAGGCACCAGGTGCTGATGTTCGTCATGGCGAGTCCTTGGCTACGCAGTGTTCAACGGCGATCGACCAGCGCGTGTGCGATCGTGCCCAGGTCGACGTATTCGAGTTCACTGCCCACCGGCACCCCGCGCGACAGCCGCGTCACCCGCAGGCCGCGCGCTTTCAGCGCCTCGCTGACCGCATGCGCGGTGGCTTCGCCTTCAGCCGTGAAGTTGGTCGCAACGATCACCTCCTCGACGCCGTCTTCAGCAGCGCGGTTCAGCAGCGCCTGCAGCCCGATGTCTTGCACGCCGATGCCATCGAGCGGGCTCAGCCGCCCCATCAGCACGAAGTAGTAGCCCGCGTAGCTGCCGGTGCGCTCCATCGCCGACTGGTCGGCCGGCGTCTCGACCACGCACAGCAGCCGCGCGTCGCGCTGGCCGTCTGCACAAATGCCGCAGACCTCGCTCTCGGTAAAGGTGTGGCAGCGCAGGCAATGCCGCACGTTGGCCACCGCTGCCTGCAGCGACAGCGCCAGCCGCTGCGCGCCGCTGCGGTCGTGTTGCAGCAGGTGCAATGCCATGCGCCGCGCCGATTTTTCGCCGACGCCGGGAAGCCGACGCAAGGCATCGACCAGCGCGTCGAGTGCGGGTTCAGCCACGCGGGTGCAAGGTCACTGGCAAGCCGCTCAAAATGGGAATTTCATGCCCGGCGGCAGCGGCATGCCGGCGGTCAGCCGACCCATCTTTTCCTGCGACAGTTCTTCCGCGCGGCGCAAGCCGTCGTTGAAGGCGGCAGCGACCAGGTCTTCGAGCATGTCCTTGTCGTCGGCGAGCAAGCTGGGGTCAATCACGATGCGCTTGACATCGTGCTTGCAGGTCATCGTCACCTTAACCAAGCCGGCCCCCGACTGGCCCTCGACCTCTATCGTGCCCAACTCGTCTTGTGCCTTCTTCAGGTTGTCCTGCATCGCCTGCGCCTGCTTCATCAAGCCGGCCAGCTGGTTTTTCATCATGGTGTCGTCTCCTTTATGGACATCAAGGGGTGTTGCTTGCGTGCGCCGTATTACTGGTATTTCACTGAGCCGGGCACGATGCGGGCGCCGCTGTACTGCGCCAGCAGCGTACGCACGGTCGGGTCGTCGGCAATGATCTGCTCGGCCTCGCGCTGCCGACGCACGCGCTCGGCGCTGGCGCGCATCGCGGGGGTGTCTTGCGCCGGGCCGGCCTGCACCTCCAGCTTCAGGGCTGTGCCCAGGTGCAGCGCCAGTGCGGCTTCGAGCTTGTCGCACGGCGCAGCAGACCGCAACGTGTCGCGCTCAACTTGCAGCACCCACAGCGGCGGTGTCGCACCGTCGTCGATGCGCACGCACTGCGACTGGATTGCCAGCTCGCGCACCATCGCCACGATGCTGGCGGTCTGCAGCATCGCCTGCACGACATCGTTCCAGCGGTCGCCGAGCGGCGTGGCGGTCAAGTCGTCGCCTTCAAACGAGGCGGGTACGACATCTGGCGGCGGTACGACCCACTCGCTGGCCATCGGCGGTTGTGGCGACACTAAAGCGGAAGCCGGTGCGCCTTCCGGTGCGACAACGGCTGCGGCGACCGTGGTCGCCTCGTCATCCCACGGGGCGTCGAGCCACGGCGGTGGCGTCGGTTCGGACACATGGGGAGGTGCCGTCGGGGGTGAGGATGTAGCTGAGGGCAGCATCGAAGCCCGGGCGGGTGCCGGGCTCCGGGCCAGTGCGGCCGATGCCACGGACTTCACCGGGTTGTGCACCCTCACCGCATTCGCCTCAGCGGCGCGCCTGCCCCCCGGCGGGCCGAAAGCCAGCATGCGCAGCAGCACCATCACCAGCCCGCTGTGCTCGTCGGGGGCCAGAGCCAGTTCGGCACGGCCGTGCAGCGCCATGCTGTAGAAAAGCTGCGTCTGATCAGCCGCCAGCAGCGGCGCCAGGCGCGCAGCGGCGGCCGCATCGCTGTCGCTGGCATCGAGTGCCTCGGGCACAGCCTGCGACACGGCCATCTGCTGCAGCAGCTCGGCCATTTCCTCAAGCGTGCCGCGGGCCGACAGACCGAGTGCGCGCAGCGCATCGGCCTCGGCCAGCAGTGCGACCCCGTTGCCGTCGGCCAGCGCTTCGATCAGCCGCACCGCATGGCTGCGGTCAACCGCGCCCAGCATCTCGCGCACACCGGCTTCACGCAACGCGCCGCCACCGAAAGCCACCGCCTGGTCAGTGACCGACAGCGCGTCACGCATCGAGCCGCGTGCCGCCCTTGCCAGCAGCCGCAGAGCGCCGGGCTCGGCCGCAATGCCCTCGTCGGCCAGCACCTTCGCAAGGTGTTCCTGCACGGTGAGCAGGCCCATCGGCCGCAGGTTGAACTGCAGACAGCGCGACAACACCGTGGGCAGCATCTTGTCGGGCTCGGTGGTGGCCAGCACGAACTTGAGGTAATCGGGCGGCTCTTCCAGCGTTTTGAGCAGCGCGTTGAACGAGTCGCGGGTGAGCTGGTGCGCCTCGTCGATCATGAACACCTTGAAGCGGCCCACGGTCGGTTTGTACGCAGCGCGCTCGATCAGGTCGCGGATCTCGTCGATGCCGCGGTTGCTGGCAGCGTCGAGCTCCATGTAGTCGATGAAGCGGTCGGCGTCGATGTCGCGGCAGGCATGGCACACGCCGCAGGGGTGCGCGGTGACGCCACCCTGGCCGTCAGCACCGGTGCAATTCAGCGCCTTGGCCAGAATGCGCGACACGGTTGTTTTGCCGACGCCGCGCGTGCCGGTGAACAGGTAGGCATGGTGCAGCCGCCCCAGCGTCAGTGCGTTCGACAGCGCCTGCACCACGTGTTCCTGCCCCACCAGCGTGTCGAAACTGCGCGGTCTGTATTTGCGGGCCAGCACCAAATAACTCATCTAATGATTCTAGAAGGCCGACAGAGGGTGCCCCTGCGCCGCACAGGGCCTGCCGGATAATCTCTACGTATGCCACCGCCGCGGCCACTCGCCGTGCAACCGCGCCCTCTGCGGCTCCCCCGCCCTGCCCCATGACCACGACCCCACCCTCCGCGCCCGACCACGGCACGCTCAGCTACGAACAATCGGGCGTCAACTACGACCTGATCGACCCGCTGAAAGTCGCCGCGCAACGCGCTGCTGCCGCCACCGGCGTGCACCTCGCAGCGCACGGTTTCAGCGAGGTGACGGCTTCGCGCGGCGAGTCGGCCTATGTGGTCGACGTCGGCCCGTTTTATCTGGCCAGCATCGTCGAATGCCTGGGCTCGAAATCGCTGGTGGCCGACGAGATGCAGCGCCTCACCGGCAAAAGTTACTACGACGCGATTGCGCAAGACACCATCGCGATGGCCATCAACGACCTGATCACCGTCGGCGCCACGCCGCTGGTGGTGCAGGCCTACTGGGCGGCCGGCGGCTCCGACTGGTTTGGCGATGCGCAGCGGGCGCAGGCGCTGGTGGCCGGCTGGAGGGCCGCCTGCGACCGTTGCAGCGTGGCCTGGGGCGGCGGTGAAACACCCGCGCTGGCGGGCATCGTCGAAGCCGGCCGCATCGATTTGGCCGCCTCGTGCACCGGGCTGATCAACCCGAAGGCGCGGCTGTCGGTCGGCGACAAGCTCGCACCGGGTGACAGCGTCGTGCTGCTGGCCTCCAGCGGCATCCACGCCAACGGCCTGAGCTTGGCACGCAAGCTGGTCGAACGCCTGCCGCAGGGCTACCTAACACCAATCGAGCCCGGCGTGTCCAGCCTGACCTACGGCGACGCGCTGCTGGCGCCGACGGTGCTGTATTCGCCGGTCACCGAAGCACTCTACAAAGCGGGCATCACACCGCATTACTGCGCCAACATCACCGGCCACGGCTGGAGAAAATTGTTGCGCCACCCGGCCGTGCACACCTACCGCATCCACACCGTGCCCGACGTGCCGCCGGTGCTGAAGTTCATCCAACAGCATGCTCAGCAGGACGACCTCGAGGCCTACAGCACGCTGAACATGGGGGCGGGCTTTGCGCTGTTCGTGCCGGCCGAGCAGGCCGAGCGCACGGTGGCCGTGGCCGAAGCGCAACGCGTGCGCGCGTGGGTGGCCGGTGGCATCGAAGCCGGGCCGAAGCGCCTGTTGATCGAACCGCTGGGGCTCGAATTCGGCGACGACGCGCTGCAGTTGCGTTGAAAGTGCGCTGACCGTGCAGCGCGCCCGGGTACCGAGGGCACCTAGAATGAGAAGTGACGGGCCTCCCCGCATGGAAGCGCGGCCAACCGGGTCAGGTCGGGAACGAAGCAGCCCCAACCGTTGCGACCAGTGCCGGGGTCAGGCTCGTCACCTTCGCTTGCCGTACGACGGCGCTGTCCTCTTTGTATGAAGCTTGGCAACGTGTTGCGGCTACCCCAAGTCGACGGTTGGTGCTTGGTTGCAACGCGTGGAAGTCATCGCCAATTCAAGCACGCGAGCAAGCCAGATCGCGTCACTGTTCCCGGCAAACTGAGCGATGATCTAACGCCGGGCACGCTGAGCAGTATTCAGAAGCAGGCTGGTCTGAAGCCGTGAGGTTCCATGCGCTACGCCATCGTCATTGAAAAAGCCGAAGGCAACTATTCGGCATACGTCCCGGACCTTCCAGGCTGCGCCGCCACAGGCGCGACACTCGCCGAGGTCGAGGCTGAAATACGCGAGGCCATCGTGTTTCACCTCGAAGGCCTGCGCGAAGACGGAGTGCCCATCCCTGAAGGCGCGAGTCAAGTCGACTACATCGAAATTGCAGCGTAAGGCCGGTTGCCTCGCTCGCGGGTGCAACGTCCCGTTGACAGTGGCGCCTGACGATGCCATCGCTGCGAGAACCGTTCTCGCGGCATTGATCGGAGTCTACGACTCCGGCGTTGGCGGGCTCTCGGTGTTGCGCGCGCTCAGAGCAAAGCTGCCGGGTGAATCGTTCACCTATGTGGCCGACTGTGGCCATGCGCCCTACGGTGATCGGTCGGCCGCGTTCATCGAAGGCCGCGCCCACCAGGTCGCCGAATTCCTGATTCAGCGCGGCGCCAAGGCGCTGGTGATTGCCTGCAACACGGCGAGCGTCGTCGCGGTGCAAAGCCTGCGCGAGCGGTACACGCTGCCCATCGTCGCGATAGAGCCGGCCATCAAGCCGGCCACACAGATCAGCCGATCAAAGGTCGTGCTGGTGCTGGCCACCAGCAACACGGTGCGCAGCCCTGCCGTCGCGCGGCTGTGCAGCACCTACGGCGCCGACACGAGGGTGATCTTGCAGGCCTGCCCGGGCCTGGCCGATCAGGTCGAGCGCGGCAGGTTTCACGATGAGGTGACGCGGCAGCTGCTGGAGGCTTACCTGCGGCCCGGCCTCGATGCGGGCCCCGACACCATCGTGCTGGGCTGCACGCACTATGCGTTCCTCGCCGATGCCATTGCTGAGGTGGCGGGCGCCGCTGTCACGGTTGTCGAGCCCTCCGAGGCCACCGCCAGCCAGTTGGCGCGCGTGCTGGCAACTTTGGCCCCCATGCCGCGCGACACCGCGACCACGACGTTCTACACGTCAGGCCCGCCGCGCGAGCTGGCAGCGTTCTTGGAGTTCATCGGAGAAGCTTCACCGCAGGTGCGTGCGCTACCTGCAGGCGCCTGACCAGATGGACGTGGCGATTCCCCGGCTTGCAACAGGGCACGACGCGGCGCCAGCTCATCGCCCATCGTCGGGCCCTTGCAAGGTGGCGGCCGGCGCAGGGGGTTCGGCGGTGGGTGGCGTGTCGGCCTTCGGTTCGGTGGCCTTGATCGGCTCCCCTGTGCGTAACGCATCGCGCGCGGCGGCCAGCGCTTCCTTAACGAGCTTCGGTGTCAGGCCGAGGCTGCGCGCATAGCGCGTCGCGACCGATTGGCGCGGTGCGCCACCGCGAACATCCTTGGCCGGGGTGGCCGATGCGGCCGATGCTGAAGGCGAATCGACGGCGGACGCGGCGTCGACCGCCTCGTTGGCAGCGCTGGCGGTGATGCGCAACACATCGATGTCAGTATCAGGCGTGCGCACCGGCAACTCAGTCGGCAGGCGGCGGATCATGTGCAGCATGTCGTCGCCCAGGCCCCAGTGGCGCGCCACCGCGGCGCCGAGCGCGTCGATGTCGATGCCCAGCACCGCGAACGAGGCGTCGGACTCGGTCCAGCCGGGCGTGGGCGGCGTGCCCTTCGGCGCATCGGTGGGCGGCGGCAGGTTGCGCATCAGCGCGCGGACCTGTTCGTATTCGTCAGGAAAATGGTATTGCGCCAACAGGCGGCCCAGGTTCTGCAGCACCGCCACCAGGTACACCACCTCGGCGTCGTAGCCGGCTGGCCGCAAAGCCTGCGCGGTATAGCCGGCCAGGCGCACCCGGTCCATTAAGGCGCGCAAGGCCAGCGCACCGCCTTCCGACAGCGGGCCGGGCCACTGCCGCAGGCTGTTGGCCGCTCGGCGCACTCCGTTCAGGCCGATCAATGCGATCGCGCGGCGGATCGTGAGCACCGGTGCCGCACCCAACACCTGGGTGCCTTGCACATGCGCCGAGTTGACCTCACGCAGCAGCTCGAAAGTCAAGGCCATGTCGCGCAGGATGTGGCGCGAGATTTCCTCGGTGTGGTGGCCGTCCATCGCCGCCAGGCGCTCGACGCGGCCGCTGATGCCGGCCAGCGCCGGCAAGGCGCCTACGGTGCGCAGTCGGTCCAGCATCAGCTCGAGCGGGCCATCGCCACCCAGCGCTTCGGCTTCCAGCCAGCCCTGCAGCGCGCGCAGGAAGGTGCGGGCGCTGAGATAGCGCTGGCGGGCTTGGCCAGCGGTGCTGCGGTTGGCGATTGCGCGCAAGGCCTCGGGAATCGGATGCACCGTGTTCCATGGCAGGCGAACCAGCTCGCGGCCATGAGGCGGCAGGCGGCGCAGGGCCTTCGAGATGTCGGGTTCGTCGAGCACCGGCGCACCGCTGAGCAGCCGGTGCAGCAGCAGACCGCAGGCCAGCACGTCGCGCTCGGCGGCTTCGCGCTGAGCGCGCAAGGCATCGGCCTCGACCCGCGTGGCGTGATCGGCACCGTGCCGGGGCAGATCGGTTGCTGGCGTTCCCTGGCCGCTGGCCGTGGCCAGCGCCATCATCTGCACGCGGCCCGATTCACTGATCTGCAGGCTGTGAAGTTGCAGGTCGTGGTGGGCCACACCGGACTCGTGCGCAAAGGCGAGGCCGTCCAACACCTCGCAGACCCAGCGAACCGCTTCCACCGGGGAGGTGTTCGGATGCTCTACCAGCCACTCGCCCAGCGTGACGCCACGGGCGCGATCAGCAGCGAGATACGGCCACTGCTCCTGGATAGCGACCTCGACGCCGGGCACCAGGTTCGGGTGATCGAGCCGCGCGGCCTGCTTGACCTGCGTCACCCAGCGATTGAGCGCGGCCGCATCGACGGGCTGCACGCGGGGCAGCGTGAGCAGCAGCTGCTGCTCGGTCTGCGGGTCGAGGACCAGCCAGACCATGCTGCCGTCGCTCTTCCCCAGTAACTCAAGCAACTTGAAGCGGCCGAAATGGCGGCCAAGCGAGCTCGGTCGTGCGTTGGCCGGGGAAAACACCGCGTCGGTCATGTTCAAGGGGGTCTGATGTTCCCTATTGGAGCCGCGCACCGGCCGGCCGAAGCCGTGAAATCGAGGGGATTTGCGGTGCTTTTGACCGCCCTGCGGCGTCGCTCGGACGTTCAGCCCGGCTCGATCACCGCACCGCTGCCGGTGATGAAGGCGCCCCGGACCACCACCCCAGGTTGCAGCCGCGACACCGCGCGCTGGGTAGCGCGCCAGCTGCTGCCGGTAGGCGTCGAGCTGCTCGGGCGCGTGGCTGAGCTTGTAGTCGAGCACCCACCAAGTCTCGGCGTCACCTTCGGTCGCCCGCAGTTGCACCAAGCGGTCGATGCGCAGCAGTTCGCCGCCGTCGATCACGCTGACTTCGTTGGCCGCCCAGATCAGCCGGCCGGCTTCGAAAAAGCGCTGGCAGGCCGGGCTGTTCAGGATCGCGCCAGCGATTTGTCGCACGCCGAACTCATCGGTCCCGAATTCGCGCGCGGCGGCGCTGCACAGCGTGTCGAGCACGATGGGGCTCTGCGTGCCGGGCCGCACCGCCCATTCGAGCACGCGGTGCACCGCCTGGCCGAGGCGGGAGTGCTCGCCGCCGCCGTTCGGCGCGTCGCGCTCATGGCGCGGTGCGGCTGCGCTCGATGCCGTGGCCTGCCAAGTCGGCAGCACGCGCACGTGCGCCGGCGGGATGGCTGCAACTCGTGCCACCACATCGGTCGGCGTCGGCGACCAGGCGAGCGCATGCGGCTCCAGCCGTTGCCACCACGAGGCCGCCGTCGGCGCGACGTAGGGCTCGGTGGCACTGAGCACGATGCGGTGCTTGGCCCGGGTCATCGCCACATACAGGCCGTTAAGTTCCTCGCGGCGCCGCGCTGCCTGTTCGTCTGCGAACAGCGGTGCCAGCAACGGCGGGCACCGGGACTCGGCGTAGACGAAGGCGCAGGTCAGTGGATGGGTGGACTGCACTGGCCAGTGCACCAGCAGCGACGCACTCTCGGCTTTCGGCGACCCGGGCTGGGTGTCCATCACGAACACGACCTCGGCCTCCAGCCCCTTGGCGCCGTGGATGGTCAGCAACTGCACTGCGCCCGGCTGCGCAGGGGCGGTGATCGTCAACCGACGGCGGCGCAGCGCGCGCACGAAGTTGTAGGGCGTGGCGCCCCGCGCGCCGTCCAGGCTCAGCGACTGCGCGAGCAAGGCCTCGATTGCCGCTTGTGCGGCCGCGCGGCGCACCGGCGGCACGGCGGCCAGCGTGCGCGCCATCACGTCGCCTTCAAACACGATGCGGTCGAGCACATCGTGCGGCGGCAGCACCTGGGCGGCCTGATGCCAGGCACCGAACAACTCACGGGCTCGCCGCAAGGCGGCGCTGGGTTCTGGCAGGCGATGCAGCGCATGCCACCAGCCGAGGGGATCGGTGTGGCGACGTGGCGCGCCGTGTTGGGCCGACACCTTGCCGTCTCCATCGGCACCACCCACCTCAGTGGTCGCGGCCTCGGAGTCGGCCTGTGTCGCGGCCTGTGTCGCGGCACTCGCCACCGCCGTTGCCAGCTGCACAAGATCATCGTCACTACAACCGAAGATCGGGCTCTTCAGCGCCTGCGCCAGCGACAGCGCATGGCCCGGCGAGGCCAGCACATCGAGCACAGCCACCAGGTCGCGCACCTCGGGTGCGTCGAGCAGCGAGGCTTCTTCAACCGCCGCGCACGGCACGCCGGGCGCGGCCAGCGCGGCCGCCGCCAGCCGCAGCGACTCGCGCTTGCGGCACAGCACCTGCACCTCGCCCGGCGCCACACCGCCAGCCAGCACCTCGTGCACCGCCAGCGCGACGCGATCAGCTTCCTGCTGGCGCAGCCGCTGCTCGGGCTCGAGGCGGGGCACGGTCAGCGTGTTGCGCCAGGGCTCATCCGCATCGTTGCTACTGCGCTCCCTCGGCTCGCGCAGCACCGGTGGCAGGCGGCTGGCGCCCGCGCCAGGCACCGGTCCGAGCGATGTCGAATGCGGCCGGAAACCGGCGAACTGGCCGTCGATTTCGGCCTCGCTGAACACCGCATTCAGCACCGCCAGCACCTCGGGCGCGTTGCGCCGCGTGTGGTCGCAACTGAGTACAGCGCCGTCCAGCCCCTGCTGCACGAAGTCGCGCGCGGCCTCGAACACCTTCGGCTCGGCGCGACGGAAGCGGTAGATGCTTTGCTTCGGGTCGCCGACGATGAACACACTCGGCGGACGCTGCCCACTGGCACCCCCGCCCGCACCGGCATAGCCCGACAGCCAGGCCGCCAGCGCATGCCACTGCAGCGGGCTCGTGTCTTGGAACTCGTCGATCAGCAGGTGGCGCACGCGCGCATCGAGCCGCTGCTGCACCCAGCCCGACAGGGCCGAGTCGCCGAGCAGCGCGACCGCGCAGCGTTCGAGGTCGGCCATCTCGACCAGCCCGCGAGACCGTTTGTACGCGGCCAGTTCGGTGAATAACACACGCGACAGCCGCACCATCCGCAGGTGCTCATCGCGCGCCTCGTGCTGCACCACGGCATCGCGCAGGGCGGCCAGCGCGTTGATCGCGGCCTGCTGCTCCGCGCTGTCGCCGAGGCCCTTG
>JANPNF010000294.1:0-5180 GCA_031427315.1 Burkholderiales bacterium
AGTCTTGCCGGGGCCTTGAGCCCCCTGAAGAGTCGTTCGAGACCAGGACGTTGATAGGTCGGGTGTGGAAGCGCAGTAATGCGTTAAGCTAACCGATACTAATTGCTCGTGAGGCTTGACCCTATAACTTTGACGACAGTCGAAGAGTTATGCCAAGTTGGTACGCAATCAAACTGATTTGACTCTGTGAATTGGTCTTCCTGACCTGGTCAGGGAGGCAAAAAGTTAAGCCTGATGACTATAGCGAGGTGGTCCCACTCCTTCCCATCCCGAACAGGATAGTGAAACGCCTCAGCGCCGATGATAGTGCGGGTTCCCGTGTGAAAGTAGGACATTGTCAGGCTATTAAATTGAAAAGCCCGGCCACTATGTGGTCGGGCTTTTCGCCTGTCTGGAGATTGACTTCAGACACTATTTCGTAGTTCACGGCGAAGTATTTTTCCGACGTTGCTTTTGGGTAGTTCATCTCGAAACTCGATGTATTTTGGCCGCTTGTAGGCGGTGAAATTTTCTCGGCAATAGCGCGCCAGATCCTCTTCTGACAGGCCCGCGTCCTTCTTCACGACGAACAGCTTGACTGCCTCTCCCGACTTCTCGTCCGATATCCCGATTGCGGCACACTCGAAGACGCTCGGATGCAGGGCGACCACCTGCTCGATCTCGCTCGGGTAGACGTTGAATCCGGAGACAAGAATCATGTCCTTCTTGCGATCGACGATCCTGATGGCGCCACGCTCGTCCATCACACCGACGTCGCCCGACTTGAAGTAGCCATCGCTCGTCATCGCGAGCGCGGTTTCGTCGGGTCGCTGCCAGTAGCCCGCCATCACTTGCGGGCCACGGATGCAAATCTCACCGGGTTGTCCGTGGGGCACATTCGCACCAGCGTCGTCTCGAATGGCGATGTCGGTCGACGGTATGGGTAGACCGATGGTTCCGGTGAACGTGTGGCTGTCGATGCGGTTGGACGTCGCGACAGGCGACGTCTCTGACAGACCGTAGCCTTCCACCACCGGACAACCAGTGACCCGCAGCCACTGCCGCGCCGTTGCCTCTTGTACCGCCATACCGCCGCCGTTGGAGACCACCAGGCCCGAGAAATCGAGTCGCGCGAAAGCGGGGTTGTTGACCAGTGCGTTGAACAGCGTGTTGACTGCTGGAAACATGTTGACGCGATAGTTCGACAGCGTCTTCACCAAGCCTGGAATGTCACGTGGGTTGGCGATCAGGACGTTCATCGCGCCCAGCCGTGCGCCGAGCAGGTAGCAAATGGTCAGCGCGAAGATGTGATACAGGGGCAGCGCGCACACCACAGTCATCGGCTTGTCGCCCAGCTTGCCCAACATCGGCTGAAACCAGGCTTCGGTCTGCACGACGTTGGCAACGACGTTGCGATGCAGGAGCGTGGCCCCCTTCGACACACCGGTGGTGCCGCCGGTGTATTGCAAGAACGCCACATCGTCGGGCGTTATGTCGGTGCGGCGCAGGCTCATCGGAGAGCCGCTGGCGCAGGCGTCGTTGAAGAACGTGACGCTGCGGCCGTTGTCCTGCGGCAGACGAAACTCCGGCACCATCTTGCGCAGGTGGCGCACCGCGAAGGTGACGAACCGCCCTTTCCAGAAACCGAGCAGGTCGCCCATCGCCACCAGTACCACGTGGCGAACCTGCGTGCGATCGATCACCTCTTCCAAGGTGCACGCGAAGTTTTCCAGCACCACGATCGCTTCGGCCCCCGAGTCAACGAGCTGGTGTTCGAGCTCGCGTGGCGTGTACAACGGGTTAACGTTGACCACCACGCAGCCTGCCCGCAACACCGCCGCGATGGCGACCATGTACTGCGGCAGGTTGGGCATCATCAGCGCCACCCGCGCGCCGCGCGCCAGTCCGCGTGACTGCAGCCAGGCGCCAAGGTTACGCGACACCCGGTCGATGTCGGCAAAACGCAGATGCGATCCCATGCACGCGGCCGCATCGCGATGCGCGTATTTGCGGAAGGCGACTTCGAGCACGTCCACCAGGGTTGTGCGGTCGTCGAGAGCAATTTCGGCGGGCACGCCCGCCGGGTACTGGTTTAGCCACGGTTTGTCAGTCAACGCAAGCTCTCCGGTCGCCAATCAACGGCCTCGATGCTGCTTGTCCCGGGCCCCGCGCGGCTACGGTAGTTGTCCTAGTGGGTCGGCGGCGGCCTCGGCGCCGAACAGGCTGGCGGCCATCGCCCGCTCCCGCTTTGCAATCTGTGTCAAGAACTCTTCGGCACCGTGCATCGCCCGGAAGGTGTCGAAACCGCTCTCCAGGAACGACTGCAATGCCGACAGCCCCGCCGCTTGCGCCGGCGCGCGCATCACGCGCAGGCTGTGGCGCAACAGCGGCCGTCGCGTGTAGACGTCGAGCGCACGCCCCACGTCGAGCATCAGGTCGATCTGTCGCTGCCGGCTGGCCGGCTGGCCGGTGCGCCGCCACGCCGCCACGTAGGTCGCCGCGGTTGTCGGCATGGCGTCGATGTGGCGCGCCATCTCGCTGTCGAGCTGCTCCGAAAGCGCGTGCAAGGCTGTCAGCGCCTCCACCGTGACCACCACCTCCTTGGGGAACAGGCGCACCAGCGCCGGCACGATGCGCACGAACTGCGCGTCGCGCTGGCTGAAGTCACCTGGCCCATACAGGTCGTCGAGGAAGAATCGCGAGGCGCCGGCGTAACGCGGGTGGCCGAGCAGGTCGGCGTAGGTGCGGGCAAAACGCGCCTGCTGGTAGCGTTTGACTTGCGTGACCCGTTCGGCCAGCGACCCATCCGATGTTCGCGCCGCACGTTCCACCCGCACCGCCCCCAGGTGATGAAGGATCGCTTCGCCGGCTCGTTTCATCTGGGGTTCGTCGGGGCTGCGGTTAGTCTGCGATCCCTAACGGGTCGCAGCGCAATGATGCAACACTCGATTCGATGCAACGACGGACTCTGCTCAAACTCGGCGCTGTGGCTGGCACCGCACTGTCACTGGCGGGTGGCGGCATCGCGTGGTTCTACCAGGCGGCCTGGAGCGGCGGCCGGCTCAGCCGAGTCGGCCGCAACGTTCTCGGCGCCGTGGCCCGCGCCGTGCTCGATAGCAGCCTGCCGGCCGACGCGGGACCACAGCTAGCGGCCGTGGCCGCGCACCTCGACCGCATGGACGCCACGCTACGTGCGCTGCCACCGACTACGCAGCGCGAAGTGGCTGACTTGTTGGCGCTCCTGGCGCTGGCACCCGGTCGCCTGGCGTTGGCCGGGCTGTCTGCCGATTGGGGCAGCGCCAGCGTCCCGCAGATCCAGGCTTCCCTGCAGGCCATGCGCAGTTCGCGCATTGCGTTGCGGCAGCAGGCCTACCATGCCCTGCGCGACCTGACCCATGCCGCGTACTTCGCCGACAGCACGACTTGGGTGCGGCTGGGCTACCCCGGTCCGCCGAAGATCGAGTGAACCCGCCGCGATGACCGCCCAGATCACCGACCCGATCGCCGCAGGCCTGGCCCGCGGCTGGCGCGTGCACGGCGGTCCGCACGGCGCGGCGCCGCCAACGCTCGAATGCGACGTGGTCATCGTCGGCAGTGGCGCCGGCGCCGGCATCAGCGCCGAGTTGCTCAGCGCAGCCGGGCTGAAGCTGGTGATCGTCGAAGAAGGCCCGCTCAAGTCGAGCCGAGACTTCCACCAGCTCGAGAGCGAGGCCTACCCCAGCCTGTACCAGGAGAGTGCCGGCCGCAAGACGGCTGACAAGGCGATCAACATCCTCCAAGGCCGATGTGTCGGCGGCTCGACCACCGTCAACTGGACCAGCTCCTTTCGCACGCCGTCGGCCACGCTGGCCTACTGGCGCGAGCAGTTTGGCCTGACCGAGCTCACCGATGACGCGATGTCACCGTGGTTCCTGCAGGCCGAGCGGCGTCTGTCGATCGGGCCGTGGCTGGCGCCGCCCAACGAAAACAACGACCTGTTGCGCCGTGGCGCGCTCAAGCTCGGCATTGCCACGGCGGCGATTGCGCGCAACGTCAAGGGTTGCTTGAACCTCGGCTCCTGCGGCCTCGGATGTCCGACGAATGCCAAGCAGTCGATGCTGGTTACGACGATCCCGGCGGCGCTCGATCGCGGTGCGACCTTGCTGGTCGAGACGCGGGCCGAGCGCTTCGAGCTGCGCGCTGGGCGCATCGCCGCGTTGCGCTGCGTGGCGGTGCAGCCCAATGGCGGCGTTGCCGACGGTGCGCAACTCACACGCATCGTCGCGCGCCACTACGTGCTCGCAGGCGGCGCGATCAATTCGCCCGGCCTGCTGCTACGTTCGCAGGCGCCCGACCCCCACCAGCGGCTCGGTGCGCGCACCTTTTTGCACCCGGTTGTCTTGTCGTCTGCGCTGTTCGAGCAGCGCGTCGCCGGCTGGGAAGGGGCACCGCAAACGATCTACAGCGACCACTTTCTCGAGGTCGGACCGATCGACGGTCCGATCGGCTACAAGCTCGAGGTGCCACCCATGCACCCGCTGATCTTCGCCACGTCGATCCCCGGGTTCGGCCGCGATGCGGCGGCGAAGCTCGCGCAGTTCCCGCACCGGCAGACGGTGCTCGCCTTGATGCGCGACGGCTTCCACGCCGAGTCTGCGGGTGGCCGTGTCAGGCTGCGCGGCGACGGCTCGGCCGAGCTCGACTACCCGCTGACCGACTTCGTGATGGACGGCGCGCGCCGCGCGTTGCTGACGATGGCCGAGCTCCAGTTCGCCGCCGGGGCGAAGACGGTCTACGCCGGCCACGAGATGGCGCCGCCGTACGCCAGTTGGGGGGCGGCGCGCGAGGGCATCAACGCGCTGCCGATGAAGCCGCTGCTGACCAAGGTCGTCAGTGCCCATGTGATGGGTGGCTGCGGGATGGCCGCCGACGCGGCGCGTGGCGTGGTGCGGCCCGACGGCGTGCATTGGCAGGTCGACAACCTGTCGGTGCACGACGGCTCGCTGTTCCCCACCAGCATCGGTGCCAACCCGCAGTTGTCGGTCTACGGCCTGGTCAACAAGCTGGCAACCCAGTTGACTCGTCGGCTGAGCGGGCTCGACGTGCAGCTCGGGGCCTGATGCTTGCGCGCCTGCAACGCATCACGACGCTGGGCCTGCTGGCGTTGGCGGCGCTGTGGGCCACGCTGGCCTGGCGCGCCGGACATGCCGAGTGGGCGCTGG
>JANPNF010000295.1:0-1582 GCA_031427315.1 Burkholderiales bacterium
ACGAGAGCGATCTGTCGGCCTCGGTGAATGCATAGGTCTCTGTCTTGCCGTCGGCCCACATCGCACGCAGGAAGCCGCCGAGGGCGGGGGTGAAGGTCTGTTCCAGGTTCACGCCGATGCCTACCTTGCTTTGTTCCGCTGTCCGCACGGCATCGAGCGAAGGGATCGAGCCCGTTGCTGCAGCGAGCGCCAGCGCATCGTCGTATCGCGCCATGATGGCGCGGTTGCGGTACGCGAGCACGCGGACAACGCCCGGCATGTCTTTCCGGACCTCGTAGCTGCGTTCGACCTCGATCTGGTCGCCGTAATGGCGGCCGATGCGCGAATCCAGGGCCAGCTGGTTCGGCTCCGTGGGCTGGATGAACCGGCCTGCGCGCAAGGCCCAGCCGTCACCCTGGTACTCGGCCGCCGCACCCCAGGTGTAGCCGCGAGCGTCGGCGGCAAAGTCGTAGGCACCGTGCGTCATCACGGTCCAATTCAGGAACTGTAAGCGCGGGTCGTGGCTGAATTGGTTGGCGTCGAAAATGTCGAGCACGGACACATTGCCCGCCGTCAAGGTGATGCGTCGCGTTGCGTACTTGCTGCCGAGCTGGTTCATCGCCGGCGCGATGTCTTCCGTGTCGTCGGATAGACCAATGACGTGGCGTGCGAACAAGCGGGCGCGGTAGACGGTCGGGTTCGCTCCTGAGGTGCGGGCCATTTCTCCGTTCGTGAAGCCTGCCAAACCGACCAGACCCGACAGCGGGACGCCCTGCGCGACTTCGGGATCGAAGTACAGCTCGGTGCTCTTACCAAGGCGAACACCGAAGGCGGCCGTGGCCGTGAACGAGTAGCTCTTCTCGCGGGCGCCTTGCAGGCTGTGATCGCCTTCATACGGCGAGCGAATGCCCGGTTTGGCCTGCCAAACGTAGGTCGACTGGAGCTTGGCATTCCAGTCCTCGACCTCCTGCGCTTGTACTGCTCCTATGGCTGCCAACGCAGCCAATCCCATTAATTTGTTTATCTGCAATCTGCTTCTCCCTGGCACCACGCCGGCGATGGGTCTTCACCGCCAAGCCTCGCTCGAGGCTAACATATGAACACCTGTTCACTATTACAAAAATTAATGACGGTCCCTGCTGCCGACGATTCGGTGACCGAGCTTGCAGATCTGTTCCGCCTGCTCGGCGATCTGACGCGGCTGCGCATCGTCCTGGCCTGCCTCGAAGGCCCGGTGGCCGTCCACGACAAAGTCCGGCGACACGAGTTGAGCAGGTCGCTTGTCAGCCACCACCTGCGTCTCTTGCGGGCCGCGCGCATCGTGAAGGCCGACCGGCAGGGTAAACCGGTCTTCTACGTTGCTGCGGACCAGCACATCGCCAAAGCCCGTGCCGACGGGGAGCACTGATGTATACCCGCTGCGAACCCTTGCGCGCACCTTTCGACGGCATCAATGTCACCGAATAGCTTCCTTGCACGCTGGGTGCTCCCCAAGGGCGCGAGCCCGGCAGCACTGCCCTTGCTGCTGGCGCGCGCACTCCGCGCGATCGGCGATGGCTACATGGCAGTGCTGCTCCCGGCCTATTTGCTGGCCATCGGACTG
>JANPNF010000296.1:0-35455 GCA_031427315.1 Burkholderiales bacterium
CGGCGGCCGCAACTCTCCAGGTTGAGCACGCTGAACTTGGCCTCGTAGGCCTTGGGGATGATCTTTGCCGTCGCGGCCGGATAGGCGCCCGGGCGCTTGGTCACGTCGAAGACCTCACCTGCTTTGGTCGTCTCATCGGGCAGGTAGGCAGGTGTGCCGCCCCAGTTGCCCCAGCACACATGGACGATGATCTTGGCCTTGGTGATGCCTTCGACGCACCGGTTGAAGGCCTCGATCGCGTAGTCTTCGAAGAAGTAGGGCCAGGTGTACTCGTCGATCTGAATGAAGTCGACGCCGACGGCCTCGACCTCCTTCAAATCCTCGTTGATGGCCGCAGCCAACGCCATGGCTCGTTCGTGGCTCGACTTGTAGTACAGGTCGTTGGTGCTTTGCGCGAGCGCCTGCACCCCGGTGTACTGCACCTTGATCGGCTTCTTGGTGGCGCGGCGCAGCGCTTTGGCCTGCTCCACCATGATCGCACCATGCCGCTTCACCGGCTGAGTCAAGGTGCCGCAATGCAGGCGGCTGTAGATCGGAAAGCCGAGGTGACCGCCTTTCAGGTCGTAGCCGAGCCGCTTCAGGTAGTAGTACAGGGCTTGGTCGGCGTAGTTGTCGCCCTGAAGGCGACCATCGGAAATGATGTCCAGTCCGGCGGCCTCCTGATCCGCAACCATCGCGGCCATCGCATCTTCAAGCGCCTCCTGCGACATCGAATCGGGTGGCTGCTGGTCGCCCGTGAAGGCCCTGGCGAATGTCGCATCCCACCAGCGCGGGTTCGGATAATTGCCCACCATGCTGGTGGGAATCAGGATGTCCTTGTTGCCGATCTTCATCGTCTGTCTCCTGTCATTTTTTGTCGTTTGCGCCTCGCAAGCCCGAGAGGGTGCGGTGGCGCTGGTAAACCATAGTTATGAACGCCTGAAACTACTGCGACTATCAATCCAGCCTTAATCGATGTCGCACATTCAATGTACGAGAAGCGATGTCAAATTTCCCTGTCGCATACCCCCGTGTTGCAAGCTCTTGCTTCGATCCGATCCGTTGATGCCTGTTTATGGTTTGTGTTGTAACGACTGCGGACACGAGTTCCGCAGCTTCGTGTTGACTGGTACCGATCTGCCGAAGCGCTGGGCCTGCGCATCGTGCGGCACTACCAACGCCGAACGTAAGGCCGACTCACCCGTCGTCCCGCACCCCTGGGATGGGGCCCGTTCGAAATCGCAGCACGTCTACGGCTGCCTGTGTTGTTTTTGATTGCCTGACGCAATGCCCACACCTGACCTCACCACCGAGTCTTCCCTCGCGCTGTACACCGAGATGGTCTTTATCCGGCGCTTTCTGGAGAAAGTAGACGGGCTGTACCGCCAGGGACAGATCCACGGGCCCGTGCACCTGGGGCTGGGGCAAGAAGCGGTTGCAGTGGGTGCGGCGTCAGCGCTGCGCCCGGACGACTACTCCATCGGCACCTACCGCGGCCATGCCCATGCGCTGGCGCGCGGCACCTCGCCCGAGGCCGTGCTGCGCGAGCTGCTCGGCCGCCAGGGCGGCATTTGCGGCGGCAAGGGCGGCTCGATGCACATCACCAGCGTCAAGGACGGTTATTACGGGTCCTACGCGATCGTCGGCGCCCACCTGCCGGTGGCCTGTGGGCTGGCCTGGGCCAGCCGGATCAAGCGCACCGAGCAAGTCACGCTGTGCTTCTTCGGCGATGGCACGGTCAACATCGGCGCCTTCCACGAAGCCGTCAATCTGGCCGCGATCTGGCGGCTGCCCGTCATCTTCATCTGCGAGAACAACCAGTACATGGAGTACACACCGATCTCGACCATGATTCCCGTCGCACGCCCCGCTGCAGACCGGGCCTCCGCTTACGGGCTGCGCCCAATCCTGATTGATGGCAACGACGTGGCCGCGGTGCGCGCAACCGTCGCCGAAGCGGTGGCCCGCGCGCGCAAGGGAAAGGGCCCGAGCCTGATCGAGGCCGACACCTACCGCCTCAAAGGCCACTCCGCGCTCGACCCGGCGGCCTATCGCCCGGCCGAGGAAGTGGCGAGCTGGAAGGCCAAAGACCCGCTGCTACGGCAGCACGCCGTGCTGCGCGAAGCAGGCGTCGCAGAAGCCGAGCTGATCGCCTTCGACACCGACGCGCTGGCCCGCATTGAGGCCATGACCGACCGTGCGCTCGCCGCCGATCCGCCCGACCCCGGCGATGCGTGGCGCGACGTGTGGAGCGACGGAGGCTGGCAATGGCGGAACTGACTTATCGCAACGCCGTGGCCGCAGCGCTGGCGCAAGAAATGGCGCGCGACGACCGCGTGGTGCTGCTCGGCGAGGACGTGGCCTGCGGCGGCGTCTTCAAGACCACCGTGGGCCTGCATGAGCGCTTTGGTGCGGAGCGTGTGTGGGACACCCCGATCTCCGAGCAGGCGATTGTCGGCGCGGCGATGGGCGCGGCGATGGCGGGCCTGCGGCCGGTCGCCGAAATCATGTTCTCCGACTTCTACGGCACCTGCTGGGACCAGGTGACCAACGAAATCGCCAAAACCCGCTACATGACCGGCGGCCAGGTGACGATGCCGCTGGTGCTGCGCAGCGCGAACGGCGCTGGCGGCATGGGCTTTGGCGCGCAGCACGGCCAGTCGCTGGAGAACTGGGCGATGTGCGTGCCGGGGCTCAAGATCGTCTCGCCCGCCTCGCCAGTCGAAATGTTTGGGCTGCTGGCCGCCGCCATCCGCGACAACGACCCGGTGATGGTGTTCGAGCACAAGGCCCTGTACGCAAGCAAGGAAGACTGCCCGCCCGGCGAGCAGCTGATTCCGCTCGGCCAGGCGCGTACCGTGCGCGAAGGCCGCGACGTGACCTTGGTGGCGCTGTCGATCACGGTCGGCATTTGCGTCAAGGCGGCGGTACAGCTGGCCGCGGCCGGGATCGATGCCGAAATCCTCGACCTGCGTTGCCTGGTGCCGCTCGATGCCGCCAGCGTGCTGCGCTCGGTGCAAAAAGCCGGGCGCGTCGTCATCGTCGAAGAGAACCCGGGTCAGCTCGGCTGGGGCGCATCGATCGCCGCCATCCTGGCCGAAGAAGCGTGGGATTCTTTGACCGCACCGGTCGTTCGGGTCAGTGGCGGCAACGTGCCACTGCCGGTGGCGTCGGAGCTCGAAGCGGAAGTGCTCGTGTCACCAGCGCGTGTTGTGGCTGCCGTGACCGCACTGTGCGAACGCAGCAAGTCTTAAACCGACCACCGAAAGCAGGGGAAAGCCATGGAGATTCGAGGCCAAGAGGTGTTGCTTCCACTGTCGGCCGTCTCGGCGTTTCCGCGTCCTCACTGGCTGCAAGGGCGCATCCTCGGCTCGCTGCACGAGCCGGTCTATCGCAGCCACAACCTGCGCGTGAGCTACGAGGATGCGTGCAAGCTCTGCGCCCACCAGCAAGAAGCGGCGGGCCTCGACATCCTGACCGATGGCGCGCAGTACTACGAATGGGAAGCGCCAGGCTTTCAGCTCGAACCGATCTTCCACTTCGTGCCCGAAAACCTCGGCGGCTTCGTGCCCTACGGTCCGCCGGGCGATGGGGCGAAGTACAAGCCCTTCTACAAAGCCTCGGCCACCGGCCCGGTGACTTGGAAGCGTCCGATCTTCGAGCCGGTCGTCTACGCGATGCAGAACGCGACCCAAAAGCCGTTCAAGGTGGCCTTCCTCGGCCCGGCGCAGCAGGCGATGATCTGCGACGACCAGTACTACGGCTCACCGCAAAAGTTGGCCTTTGCGCTGGCTGCTGCGCTGAATCAGGAGCTGAAGTACCTTGTCTCGATGGGCCTGGAGGCGGTGCAGATGATCGACGTACTAGCGCCCTACACCCAGGACGACTGGCAGATGGAGGCACAAGACATCTTGTTCGGCGGCGTCAACGCGATCAAGTTCTGGCATGTCTGCTACGGCAGCGTCGATGGCCAGCGCGACGTGTTCGAGGGCAAGGTCAACGAAATGATGCCGCTATTCCACCGCTCGCGGGCCGATGTGATCCACGTCGAGACCGCAAATACGGGCTTCATCGAACTTGACGCCCTGCGCGCGTTCCCGAAGAACAAGGTGCTGGGCATCGGCGTCATCGATGCCAAGAGCACGATGGTCGAGTCTCCTGAGCTCATTGCCGACCGCATCCGCAAGGGGCTGCAGGTGGTGCCTGCTGATCGACTTTTGGTGTCGCCCGACTGCGGACTCGGCTACTTCAGCCGCAGCGTCGCCTACGGAAAGTTGCGGGCCATGGGCGAAGCGACGCGGCAAGTGCGCGCCTCGCTCTGACGGAGACGGCAGCGCATGATCTACCGCATCAAATTGCCACGCCTCGGCGAAACCATGGAAGAGGGCACCCTCACGACCTGGCACAAGCAGGTGGGTGACCCGGTCGCCAAGGGCGACTTGCTGTACTGCGTGGAGACCGACAAGACATCGATCGACATCGAGTCGGTCTGGGTCGGCCAGTTGCAGGAGATTTGCTGCCCCGCCGGCCAGACCGTTCCGGTCGGCACAGTGGTGGCGGTGATCAGCGGCTGACCCGCGCGAGCGGCATGGGCGCGACCTACACCGCCAGCGACAAGCGCGTCGCGCTCGAAGAGCTTGCCGCGCATGTGCGCGACGGCGATCTCGTCGCGGTGGGCGGCGGCCTCTCGTCGCGCGAGCCGATGGCGGTGCTGCGCGCGTTGATCCGCGCCGGGCGCAGCCGCTTGCAGGTGGTCGGCTCGGCGCATGGCATCGACATCGACCTGCTCTGCGGTGCCGGCGCTGTGGCGAAGTCGCTTGAGAGTTATGTCGGCTTCGAGCAGGATTTCGGCATGGCACCGAACTATCGCCGCGCCTGCGAGTCCGGTGCGGCCGAGGTGGCCGATAGCTGCTGCTACACGGTGGTGCAGCAGTTGCGCGCCGCCGCCTACGGCGTCCCGTTCTTGCCGGTGCGTTCGGTGCGCGGCACCGGGTTCGAGGCACTGCACCCCGAATACCTGCCGATGACGTGTCCGTTCACCGGCGATGAACTGCTGCTCGTTCCCGCCTTGCAGCCCGACGTCGCGATCATCCACGCGCAGTACGGCGACGCTCACGGCAACCTGCGCATCGTCGGGCCGCCGGTGGCCGACATCCTCTTCGCGCGTGCCTCGAAGAAGGTCATAGCCAGCGTCGAGCGCATCGTCTCGAACAATGAGTTGCAAGCGCTCGGCGGCGTGGACATTCCCTACTTTTATGTCGCAGCGATTGCCGAAGTGCCGCTGGGTGCGCACCCCACCGCGTGCTACCCGATGTACGCCTACGACCGCGATCACACCGCTGCCTATTACGCCGCAGCCAGCGCCGGTGCGCAGGCGTTCCGCAGCGATTACCTCGACCGCTTCGTGTTCGGCTGCCCCGACCACGCCGAGTACCTCGCCCGCATCGGCGGCGAAGCCACGCGCGCGCACCTCGCCACATGGCAAGACGGCGACGCCGCCTGGATGAAGCTTTACGAAGGCGCTGCGCCGTGACGGCCGCCACCTGCAGCCTGGGCGAGGCGATGGTCTACCAGCTCGCGCTCACCATCAAGAATGGCGACCTTGCCTTCCACGGCTTCGGCTCACCGCTGGTGCAACTCGCTTTGCACCTGGCCAAGCGCACCCACGCGCCCGACCTGGTGTTGGTGGCGGGGGCCACCTACGGCGTCAACCCCAACCCGCCGTTTCTCTCGCCGACCTCGAACGACTGGGCACTCGACCGCGGCGCCGAATGCGCGCTCGACATCGAAACGCTGTTCGACCTGGCCGCATCAGGCCGCATGGACCGGATGTTTCTCTCCGGCCTGCAGATCGACCGCTTCGGCAATGCCAATGTCACCCGCTTGGGCAGCGGCGAGCGCCCGTCAGTAAAGCTCCCCGGTGGTGGTGGCGGCTGCAACCTGTCGTGCGATGTCGGCCATTTCACGCTCTGGACCGCGGCGCACCGCAGCCCTCCAGGCAAGAACGGCAAACGCCTTTTGAGGCTGGTCGAGGCGTGTGATTTCGTCACCAACCTCGGCCACCACGCGCCCGATGGCCGCAGCCGGCGTGCACTTGGTCACCGGGGCGGCGGGCCGGACTGGCTGGTCACCGAGCTCGGCGTGTTCGATTTCGACGCTGAAGGCCACCTGCGCCTGCGAGCTGTCTATCCCGATGTCGATGTCGCCGAGGTCGCCGACAACACCGGTTTTGCGTTGCGCGTTGCCGACGACCTGCAGGTCGCAGCGCTCCCCGATGCCGAGGCGGTGGCCTTGATCCGCCGGCTCGACCCGCTCGGCATTCACCGCAAGGAGCTGCGTCCGGCCGACCACGAACGTCGCTTTGCCCTCGGCCGCGGTTGACCACGAAAGCCAAGATGACCGCACCCGCCCCGCTCGCCTTTCGTGACCAGCGCAACCTCGTGCCGCTGCCTTACCGCCAGGTCAGCGTTCAGCCCTATGCCGGGGCGATGACCGAGGCGGCGATCGGGGCGCACCTGATGGGCCGCGAAGCCTACCGGCGCACCAATTTCATCTTCTTGCACCGGGGCCAGGTCGAGGCGAGCGAGCTTGCCGTGGTTGCCATTCAACGTGCTGCCGACGAGCCGCTGTTTTCGCCGATCACCGCCGTCGAGGTGCTGGCGCTGCCCGACACCTGTGTGTATGCCCACGACGCCGAAACCGACTGCGCGAATCGCTCGGCGCTGGCCGCGCTGGCGCATGCCAGGGGCGTGGGTGTCGATCGCACGCTGGTGGTCGGTGGCCTCTACGACCATGTCAATTTCATCCACCACCCCGATCCGCTCGTGCTGCGCATTTTCGAAGTCGCCCCGCCCGAGCCGCCGAAACTCTTCGACCTGGTGCGGCAGGTGCTGCGGTATGCCGACCTGCCGGCGATCCGCATCGAGCTCGAACGCATCGAGATCGCCGATCTCGCGCGCCAGCACCCGTCGGCCGAATACCTGGTGCCTTGCCGCTCGGGCGGGCTGGATCAGTTGGGTGGCCACGTGAGCTTTCTTGACGAGCGGCCTGCCGAGCGGCGCGACTGGGTGCTGGTGGGCTGCGAGCGCAGCCTGCAGTTCCACCGCCACTACTACGGTGACGAGCCACCGCGGGTCGAGATGTGCCCGCGGCGCATCGCCGGGGCACGCAGTGAGCCGACGATGCTCAAGTGCTGCCTGCTCGAATTCGACATCGAGCGCGAAGGCCAGGTCATGACCGTGCCCTGGGGCACCGACCTGGCGATGGTCGAGCGCGCACTGCACCAACTGGTGGGTGAGGCCGCGCATGTTTGACAGCCACTGGCGAGATGTCGCCGTGATCGCCGAGATGCGCGCCCAGCGCACCGCGCAACCGCGCTTGGCCGGCATGACGATGGTCATCGACACCGGCTTGGGCGTGGCCGCCACCGCCGACATCCTGGAAGTCGCGGGCGACTACATCGATCTGTGGAAGCTGAGCTTCGGCACCTCGGTGTTCGTGCGCCCGGAGGTGCTGGAACGCAAGCTCGAACTGATCAACGCGCGCGACATCCTCACCTGCCCCGGCGGCACCTTGTTCGAGGCCGCGATCCTGCAGCACCACTGCCGGGTCTACACCACGCGCGCGGTCGAGGTCGGCTTCACGGCGGTGGAGATTTCTGACGGCACCATCGAACTCCCGGCCTTTCGCCGCGAGCGTGTGATCGACTGCGCGCACAACGCCGGGTTGGTGGTCATCACCGAAGTCGGCAAGAAGGATCCGAATGCGCAGCCGCCGATCGCACAGCTCGCCGAACAGGCGCTGCGCGACCTGGAATGTGGCGCGCACTGGGTCATCGTCGAGGGCCGTGAATCGGGCATCGGCGTCGGCGTCTACAACGCGCAGGGCGCGCTCGATGTCGAAGGGCTCGATACCTTCGAACGCATCCTCGGCGACAAGTGCGACCGGCTGATCTGGGAAGCGCCGCAAAAGCACCAGCAGACCGCGCTCATCGAGCGCTTCGGCATCAATGTGGGCCTCGGCAACGTGGCGCCGGAGCACGTGCTGGCGCTGGAATCGCTGCGCCTGGGCCTGCGCTTCGAAACCTTGAAGCCGATTGCCGACAAGCTGCAACTCAGTGGGCTGTGGGCGCCGGAGCAGATCGAGACCGACCTGAACGGCGCGGCGATGGCGACGGCGACGGCGACGGGCAGGCGGGAAACTCCGTCGCGCGCAGCGCCCATTTTCCTGACGCCCACGCCGCCTGGGAAGGGCCGGGAGTGACGGTCAGCGGCGGAGAGCCTGCTGTTCAGAGGAGTGAGGGCGACAGCGCCCTGGAGGTCGGTGGACGATTGGCGAGCAGCCCCGCTGCCGAACTGGTGGCCCAGGCCTTCGCTGAAGAGCTGCGCCATCAGGCAGTGCTCGCCGACGCCATCGGCCCGGTCGACCTCGCTTATGTGCTCGCCCTCATCGAGGCCGGCACCGTGCCGCGCGATGCGGGTCGCGCCCTGCTCGCGGCGCTGCTCGATCTGCACGACCACCCGCAAGCGCTGACCCCCGCCCCGGGCGCTCGGCGACCTCTACACCAACCGCGAAACATGGCTCGCCGCGCGCACCCCAGCCACCGACTGGCTGGGCACCGGCCGCGCCCGACGCGAGGCGACAACCACCGCCTTCCACCTCGTCGTCTGCGCACGCGTGGGTGCGCTGGCGCAGTCGCTGGCCGCGCTCGGCACCGAACTTATCGCGCAGGCGGAGGCCCATCGCGACGCCCTGGTGGCGGACTACACCTACTTGCAAGCGGGCCAGCCCACCACCTTCGGCCACTACCTGCTCGGCTTCGTCGGCCCGCTGCTGCGCGACCTCGAACGCGCGCGCCAATTTCACCAGCGCTTCGACCGCTGCCCGGCCGGTTGCGGCAGCACCAACGGTTCGCGCCTCGCACCCGACCGCGAGCGCCTGGCCGAGCTGCTCGGCTTCGGCGGGGTGGTCGAACACGCGCGCGACGCGATGTGGCAGGCCGATGGCCCGATCGAAGGCATGGCGTTGGTGGTGGCCGCGCTCGTCAACCTCGACCGGCTGGCCGAGGACCTGATGGTGTTTGCCACGGTCGAGTTCGGCGTCGTCGAGCTCGGCGATGGGCAAGCGCGGGCCAGCAAAATCATGCCGCAGAAAAAGAACCCGTTCGCACTCGCTTATGTGCGCTCCGCAGCGAACCAGGCCATCGGCCTGCAGGCCGCACTCGCTGCCTCGGGCCGCACGCCGACCGGGCAGATGGACAACCGCCTGCTCGCCTATGGCGAACTGCCGCGCGCGCTCCAGCTCGCCGCGGGCGCGGCCGAACTGATGCGCGTGACGCTGGCTGGCCTCGTGCTGTCGAAGGAGCGCGCGGCGCGCACGCTGGCGCGCAGCTTCGTGCTTGCCACCGATTTGGCCGAGACGCTGGTGCAGGAGGCGGGCCTGGCACACCGTGAGGCGCACCGCGTCGTGGGCCGGCTGTCGCGCACGCTGCATGAAGCGAATCGCGAGGCGGCCTCGCTGACAGTGGCCGATGTCGAAAGCGCCGCCACGGCCGTACTCGGACGCTGCCTGACGTTGGACGCGGCGACGCTTGCTCAGGCGCTCGATGCGCGCGCTGCCATCGCCGCCCGGCACGGGGCGGGTGGCGCCGCCGAGGCCCCGATGAGCGCGATGGTGGCTTCGCTGCGCGGTCAGCTGGCCGCCTCGGCAACGTGGTTCGAAGGTGCCACCACTCGTTCCGACAGCGCGCGCCAGCGGCTGCTGGCGATGGCCAGGCACGTCGCCGGAGCGATGTGATGTCAGCGGCCACGATGATCGACTCGGTGATCTTCGGCAGCCTGTGGAGCCAGCGTGGAATCAAGGCGCTGTTCGACGAAATCCCGCGCACCCAGGCCTGGCTGGAAATCATCGCCGTGCTGGCTGAAGTCGAGGCCGAACACGAACTCGTTCCTGCATCCGCCGCTACCGCGATTGCCGCCTGCTGCCGCACGGTCGAGGTCGATGCCGCGTTTCTTGCCGAGGTGGGCCGGGGCCGCGAGGAAAGCGGGCATTCAACCCAGGGCCTGATCCGCGCAATCCAGGCGCGGCTGGCGGCGGCCGACGCGCAATGGGTCTATGCCAACGCCACGGTGCAAGACGTGACCGATACCTGGCTGATGCTCGCGCTGCGCGACGCGCGGGCCCTGTTGCAACACGACCTGCTGGTTGCAGACCGCGCGCTGGCAGCCTTGGCGCAGCGCCACCGCCACACGGTGATGGCCGGGCGCACGCACGGCCAGCAAGGCCTGCCGATCACCTTCGGCTTCAAGGTGGCGGTGTGGCTGGCGGAGGTGCGCCGCCACCACGCTCGGCTGGCCGAGATCGCGCCGCGCATGGATGTGGCCCAGCTGTGTGGGGGCGTGGGCAGCGTGTCGTCGCTCGGGCCGCGCGGCCTCGACGTGCAGCGCCGCTTTGCCGAGCGCCTGGGGCTGCGCGCACCCGACATCTCCTGGACCAGCAGCCGCGATGTGTTCGCCGAATGGTGTGCGCTGCTGACCCTGATCACCGGCACGGCCGACCGCATCGGCCATGAGGTGGTCAACCTGCAGCGCAGCGAGATCGGTGAAGTGCGCGAGGGGTTCACGGCGGGTACGGTCGGCAGCATCACGATGCCGCACAAGCGCAACCCGGAAATCGGCGAACACCTGGGCACCCTGGCGCGGCTCACGCGGCATCTGAGCGCTGCGGTGCAGGAAGGGCTGGTCCACGACCATGAGCGCGACGGCCGCGCCTGGAAGACCGAATGGCACGCGATTCCGGAGGCCACGATGCTGGCTGGCCGCGCGGTCGAGTTGCTGGGCGAGTTGGTGTCCGGGCTCGAAGTCGACGCCGAGCGCATGCGCGCCAACCTGGAGGCCAGCGGCGGCGCGGTGCTCTCGGAAGCGGTGATGCTGGCGCTGGCACCGCACCTCGGCCGCGACGCGGCGCATCGCCTGCTGTATGAGTTGGCCATCGCCGCACGCGCCGAGGGCCGCAGCCTGATCGACGCGGTGCGTGCCGACCCGACGATTGCCGCCACCCTCGATGCCATCGGTGACCCACACGCGCTGGAGCCGCTGCTCGACCTGGCACGCCAGACCGGCCACTGCGCCGCCATGGTCGACCGGGTGCTGGCGGGCGGTGCCGCACCATGAACCTGGAGGCCTACGCCCGCCTTGACGCACTGCCGCGCGAGCGCCTGGGGATCCTCCCGACGCCGTTGGTCGAAGCGCCGCCGCTGGGCCGCGCGATCGGCGTGCCGCAGCTGTGGATCAAGCACGACGAATTGATCGGCTTCGGCTTCGGCGGCAACAAGGTGCGCGGGCTGGAGCTGCTGATGGCCGATGCACGGGCACAAGGCGCCGATGTGATCGTCACCGGCGCAGGCGCGCAGTCGAACCATGTGCGCGCGACGGCGGCGGCCGCAGCGCACGCCGGGATGGATGCTGTTGCCACCTACTGGGGTGAGGAGCCAGAGCAGGCGCAAGGCAACCTGCGCCTGACGCGCCTGCTCGGCGCGCAAACCCGTTTCACTCACAACGCCGACCGCGCCGAAGTTGATACCGCCATTGCGAGCATTGCCAGCGAGCTGCGTGCGGCTGGGCGTCGCCCCTATGCGATCCCGCGCGGCGGTGCGTGCGCGCTCGGTGTGCTCGGCCACGTGCTGGCGGCGCGTGAGTTGCATCGCCAATGCGCATCTAACCAACTCAGCCCCGGAACCATCTTCCTGGCCGTGGGATCGGGCGCGACCCTCGCCGGCTGGCTGCTCGGCAGCGCGCTGCTGGGCGCCCCCTGGCGCATTGAAGGGGTGACGGTGAGCCGTCCGGCGCACGAGGTGCGGGCCCGAGTGGTTACGCTCGCGGCCGAGGCGGCAGCGCTGCTGGCGGTGCCCGCGCTCATTGCCGAGTCCGACGTGGTGGTGCACGAAGGCCACATCGGTGCGGGCTATGGCGTGCCCACCGCCGCTGGCGACGCGGCAATCGTGCTGGCGGCGCGGACGCAGGGGGTTTTTTTCGACCCGACCTACACCGGCAAGGCGCTGGCGGGCCTGATTGCGCTGGCGGGGGAGGGGCGCTACGCCGAGCGCGGCCCGCTGGTTTTCTTGCACACGGGCGGCGAGCCAGCACTGTTCGCGCAGGCGGCGAGAGCCCCATGACACCTTGGGGTGACGCCGCCTTCGCGCCACGCCGCATCGCGCTCGTGGGGGCGTCTGCGGAGGCCGGCAAGGCGGGCAGGTTGCTGCTCGACAACCTGCTCGCGAGCGGGCTGCACGAGATCGTGCCCATCCACCCCCGCGCCAGCGAAATCGGCGGCCACACCGCTTACCCGAGCGTGGCCGCCGCCCCTGGCGCCATCGATCTGGCGGTGATCGTGACGCCGGCCGCGACGGCGGTGCAAGTCATCGCCGATTGCGCGCTGGCTCGTGTGCCGGTCGCGCTGATCCTGAGCGGCGGGTTTAAGGAAACCGGCTCGGTGGGTGCTGCTATCGAGGCCGAGGTGCTGCGCGCTGCGCGCGCGGGTTCGGGTTTGGGTTCTGGTTCAGGTGGGCTGCGCCTCATCGGCCCGAATTGCTTTGGTTTGATCGACGTACACCGCGGCCTCAATGCCTCGCTCGCGATGGGCTTGCCGCGCGCAGGCGGTGTGTCGCTGTTCACCCAGAGCGGCTCCTACGGCATGGCCGCGTTTTCGCGGTCACAAGACGGCGCGATCGGCTTTGCGAAGGTGCTGGCGGCGGGCAACAAGGCCGATGTGTCCGAGGTCGATGCGGTCCGCTTTTTCGGCGCCGACCCGGCCACCCGCGTGATCGCCCTCGTGCTCGAATCGATTGCCGATGGTCCGGCGCTCGTGGCCGCGCTGCGCGAGGTGACGCCGCTCAAACCCGTGGTGATCCTGAAGACCGGCCGCGGCACCGCCGGCAAGCGCGCCGCCGCGAGCCACACCGCTGCGCTGGCGCAGGACTTCGCGGTGGCGCACGCCGTGTTGCGCCAGGCCGGTGCGGTGTTGGTGGACGATGGCCTGAGCCTCTTCGACGTGGCCGCCGCACTCGACCGCCAGCCACCGCTGCGCGGCCGGCGGGTCGCCATCATCAGCAACTCGGGGGGCACCGGCGTCGAGCTGGCCGACCTGCTCGAAGCGCAGGGCCTGGCAGTGCCTGCGCTGTCGGCAGCGCTGCAGCAGCGCATCGCCGCCCACCTGCCCGCCCACGGCTCGGCGGCCAACCCGATCGATGTGACCACCGACTGGAAACGCTTCGCGACGATGTACCGCGAAAGCCTGCGCGCCCTGCTCGCCAGCGATGAAATCGATGCCGTGGTGCCAGTGCTGCTGCAGCGCTCGGCGCTGGATGAAGGCGTCGTCGCGGCGGTGATCGAAGAAGTTGCTGAGGCGAGTACAGCGGCGCGCGCTGACGTGTGTGCGGCAGCCAAACCGGTGCACGTCTGCTGGGTCGCGCCAGCGCAAGGTGACGCGCTGCGCCGCTGCTTGCAAGACGCCGGGCTGCCCTGCCACCAGTGGGCGGCGCGCACGGCGCGGGTGCTGGCGCACTGCCGCACCACGGCAGCCGATGCGCCCCCTGCGGTGGGCGACCCCTTTCCCTTCCCGTTTGCGAACTCGCGTGATGTGCCTGCCGACGGCTGGCTGGCACCCGATGCACTGTTCACACTGCTGGGCGCCTGGGGCCTGCCGATCGCTCCCTGGCGCCTCGCCGACAACAGCGACGCGGCCGTGGCCGCCGCCATGGCGCTGGGCTACCCCGCTGTGCTGAAGGCGGTGCGAACAGCCCTCGTGCACAAGACCGAAGCCGGCGCCGTGCGCCTGGGCCTGGCCGAAGCGGCGGCGGTGCGCAGCGCTTTCGCATCGCTGGCGGCAACGCTCGGCCCTGGCCCAGTCTTGGTCCAAGCGCAAGCCGAGCGGGGTGTCGAGCTGATGCTGGGCGCGGTGCGCGATGCGACCTTCGGCCCGCTGGTGGTCTGCGGCCTCGGTGGCATCTGGGCCGAAGCGCTGGACGACGTGGCGCTGCGCCTAGCCCCCATGGCGCCGGGCGTCGCCTTGCAAGCGCTCGGGGAGTTGCGCGGCAGCCCGCTGCTGGCCGGTCTGCGTGGCGCTCCCGGCGTCGATCGCGAAGCGCTGGCGGCGCTGATCTCGACGCTGTCCATCGCTGTGGCGCGCGCTCCGTGGTGCGCCGAACTCGACCTCAACCCGATGATCGCCAGCGGCCATCGTTTCACCATCGTTGACGCGCGCATGCGCATCGAAAGGACGCCCCCATGAGCACTTCCCACACCGCCCCTCCCGCCAACGAGGCTGCCGCTGCAGCGCACGCCGAGATCGCTGCCCTGATGACGCGCGCCCGCGCTGCCCAGGAGGCCATCGCCCACTACACCCAGGAGCAGGTCGACGCGCTGGTGCTCGCCGTCGGCTGGAGCGTGGTGAAGCACCGGGAGGCGCTGGCCCGCGCCGCGGTCGACGAAGGCGGCTTCGGCAACTACGACTCCAAGGTCATGAAGATCCGCAACCGCGTGACCGGAACGATCCGCGATATGCAGGGCATCAAGACCGTCGGCGTGATCGAGGAACTGCCCGAGCGCGGCATCGTGAAGATCGCCAAGCCGGTCGGCGTGATCGCTGCGCTGATCCCGACCACCGGGCCCGACGCGACGCCGCCGGTCAACGCGCTGGCCGCGCTGAAGGCGCGCAACGCGATCATCATCGCGCCGCACCCGCGCACCACGCAGACCTCGGCGCTCGCGGTGCAACTGATGCGCCAGGGCTGCGAGCAGGTCGGCGCGCCCGCGGATTTGATCCAGATCGTGAACAAGCCGTCCATCGGCAAGACCGGCGAGCTGATGCGGCAGGCCGATCTGATCGTCGCCACCGGCGGCGAGGCGATGGTCAAGGCCGCATACAGCTCGGGCACACCCGCGTACGGCGTGGGCGTGGGCAACTCGGTGCATGTGGTCGACGAGACGGGTGACCTCGACGACGCGGCGGCGATGATTGCGCGCGCCAAGGTGTTCGACTACGCCACCAGTTGCCTGTCCGACAACGCGCTGGTCGTGCACGAGAAAAGCTACGACGCGCTGGTCGGCAAACTCGTGGCGCGTGGCGGCCACGTTCTCAATGCGGCCGACAAAGCCAAGCTACAGGCCGCGATGTGGCCGAAACCCGACCAGGCGATTCCGAGCCTGGACGTGATCGCGAAATCGGCCGCCCACATCGCCGCGCTGGCCGGCATCACGCTGCCCGAGAAAACCACCTTCCTTATCGTCGAGGAAGACGGCGTCGGCCCGGCGCATCCGTTTTCCGGCGAAAAGCTCTCGGTCGTGCTCGCGCTCTACCGCTACGGCGGCACCATCGACGCCGCCATCGACCTCGTCAATGCGATCACCAATTTCCAGGGCCTGGGCCACACCTGCGGCATCCACACCGCGAACGACGCCCATGTGGAGGCCCTGGCGATGCGCACCCGCACCGCGCGTGTGATGGTCAACCAAGACCTGAACGAAGGCGCGGGAAGCCCGCGCAACGGCTTGCCTTACACGCTGTCGCTGTCGTGCGGCAGCTGGGGCGGCAACATCACGACCGAGAACGTCAACGTGCGCCATTTCATCAACACCACCTGGGTGTCGCGGCTGGTCGATGCGAAAGCGATGCCGGTGGCCGACGAAGTGCTGTTCGCCGGGCACTGGGCGACGCACGGGCAATGAGGCGCTGGCCCAGCCGCCACAGCTCCGCAGTGTGATTTGATGCCGACCCGGCACGCCGTCACCTCGGTTAACCTCGGCGGCGCTCGTTTCTCGGGCACGCTATCTGCTTGACGACGACACGGGCGATGCCGGGCCGTGTTTGCCAACTGCAACGCCGAGTGCACAGGAGATGACATGACCACGCGACCAGCCCAAAAAATCGGGGACGCTGCCGCCCGAACCGCAGGCAAACGGTCGGCCCCTGGGCCCGACGCGCTGCCCGCCCGCGTCGAGCGCGAATCGGGCATGGCACCAGAGCAGGCGTCGCCCTACATGTGGATGCGTGCGGCAGCGCACGCCAGCCGCGCGCAACTGGCTGAGCGCATGAACCTCAGCCTGCGCGAAGACCGTCAAACCGAGGCCAAGCGGGTGCACTACCTGTCGATGGAGTTCCTGATGGGCCGCGCCCTCGGCAATGCGCTGGCGGCGCTGGGGCTGCACGACGAGTTCGACGCCGCGGCGCGTACCGCGGGCCAGCAGCCAGGCGACATTCTCGAGGTGGAGGCCGATGCGGCACTCGGCAACGGCGGCCTGGGGCGGCTGGCGGCGTGCTTTCTCGATTCCCTGGCCACGCTCGGCGTGCCCTCGTTCGGCTACGGCCTGCGCTACCGCTACGGCATGTTCGTGCAGCGCATCCAGGATGGGCAGCAGGTCGAGGAACCCGACGACTGGCTGCGCCACGGCAACCCGTGGGAGCTGGAGCGTCCCGAGGTGCGCTACCCGGTCGGCTTGGCCGGTCGGGTGGTGACCGACGGCTCGGGCCGCCGCTGGTTGCCCGCCGAACAGCTGTTTGCCGGCGCTTACGATTTCATCGTGCCGGGCCACGCCACACAGCGCGTGGCGGTGCTGCGCCAGTGGCAGGCCTACCCGTCGCAGCCGGTTGATTTCGCCGCCTTCTCGCGCGGCGACTTCGTCGGCGCAGGTGCCCCGATGCTGGCGGCCGAGGTGATCAACTGGGTGCTTTATCCCGACGACTCGACCCACGCTGGGCGCGAGTTGCGGCTCAAGCAGGAATACTTTTTGGTCAGCGCGTCGGTGCAGGACATCGTTGCCCGCCACCTGGCCGACTACGGCCGCCTCGACAACCTGGGCGACAAGGTCTCCATCCACCTGAACGACACCCATCCGACGCTGGCGATACCCGAGTTGCTGCGCATCCTCATCGACCAGCACGGCATGACCTGGGACACCGCGATGGCGCAGTGCCAGAAGGTGATGAGCTACACCAACCACACTCTCATGCCCGAGGCGTTGGAGACCTGGCCGGTGTCCATGCTGGAGCACTGGTTGCCGCGGCACCTGGAAATCATCTACCAGGTCAATGACCGCTTCCTGAAGCACCTGGCGCTGCACTTCCCTGGCGACGAGGCCCTGGTGCGGCGTGTGTCGCTGATCGACGAGAACGGCGAGCGGCGCGTGAAGATGGCGACGCTGTCGATCGTGGCCAGCCACCGGGTCAATGGCGTATCGCGGCTGCACTCGGAGCTGATGGTGCAAACCATCTTTGCCGATTACGCGCGGGTCTTTCCTGATCGTTTTTGCAACGTCACCAATGGCGTCACGCCGCGCCGCTGGCTGGCGCAGGCCAACCCGGCCCTGTCGGCCACCCTCGATGAGCGCCTGGGCCCGCAGTGGCGCACCCACCTCGACCAGCTTGCGCAACTGGCGCCGCAAGCCGGGGACCCGAGCTTGCAGCGCGCCGTGCTGGCCGCCAAGCGTGCCAACAAGGAGCGCCTGGCGCAGCTGGTACGGCGTGACCTGGGCATCACCATCGACCCGGCCAGCCTGTTCGACGTCCAGATCAAGCGCATCCACGAGTACAAGCGGCAGTTGCTGAATGCGCTGCATGTGGTGGCGCGCTACCAGGCCATCGTGGCCAACCCGGATGCACTGTGGCAGCCGCGCACGGTGATCTTCGCGGGCAAGGCCGCCTCGGCGTATGCCACCGCCAAGACCATCATCCGCCTGATCCACGACATCGCCCGCACGGTGAACATCGACCCGCGCGTGCGCGACCGGCTGAAGGTGGTTTATCTGCCGAACTACAGCGTGTCGCTGGCCGAGAACATCATCCCGGCGGCCGATTTGTCGGAGCAGCTGTCGACGGCGGGCACCGAGGCCTCGGGCACCGGCAACATGAAGTTCGCGCTCAATGGCGCGCTGACCATCGGCACCTGGGACGGTGCCAACATCGAAATGGCGCAGGCGGTGGGTGCCGAGCACTTTTTCATCTTCGGCCTGCACGCCGAGCAAGTCGATCAGGTGCGCCAGCTGGGCTACGACCCGCGCTTGCACTACGAAGAAAATGCGCAGCTCAAGGCCGTGCTGGAAGCAATTGCGGGCGGCGCTTTTTCTCCGGGCGAACCGGGCCGCTACCGGGGCCTGGTCGACTCGCTGCTCAACCGCGACGCCTACATGCTGCTGGCCGACTTTGCCGCCTACGTGAGCGAGCAGCAACGTGTCGACGCGCTGTTTGCCACCCCCACGGCCTGGGCCGACAAGGCCATCCGCAACATCGCCGGCATGGGCTCGTTTTCTTCAGACCGCACCATCCGCGACTACGCGCGCACGATCTGGAATGTGAAGGTGCAGTGAGCCGCCGACGTGCGAGTGCGACCTTGGCCAGCGCCGATGCGCCCTTGTGACGCAAACTGGGCCTCCACAGCCGGTGATGATCTCCAACGCTGATCTCGAGGCTCTGCTGGCCGGCCGCCACGGCGATCCGTTCGCGGTGCTCGGGCCGCACGCCGATGGCGATGGCGGCGTCTGGGTGCGCGCGCTGCTGCCGGGCGCGCGCGAGGTGGTGGCAGTCGATGCCGCCACAGGCCAGACGCTGGTCACGCTGACTGCCCGGGTGCCGGGCGTGTTTTTCGAGGCTCCCGTGGGCGCACGCTGCCCGACGTACCGGCTGCGCGTGCAGTGGAACGACGGGTCAGCGGGCGACTATGCCGATGCCTACGCCTTCGGCTCGGCCCTCGGCGCGCAGGACCTGCACTACCTCGGCGAAGGCTCGCACCTGCGGCCATGGCAGGTGCTGGGCGCGCACCTGATGACCGTCGACCACGTGGCGGGCACCCGGTTCGCCGTGTGGGCGCCCAACGCCAGCCGCGTCAGCGTGGTCGGCGACTTCAATGCCTGGGACGGCCGCCGCCACCCGATGCGCATGCACCATGGCGCGGGCGTGTGGGACATCTTCGTGCCGCACGTCGACGTGGGTGACCGCTACAAGTTCGAGATCCGCTCGCGCGATGGCCGGGTGATGCCGTTCAAAGCCGACCCGTACGCCTTCGCGATGGAGCGGCGGCCGTCAACAGCGAGCGTTGTCGCAGCTCCCGCAGCGCGCAGCCTGCCCGCCACCCGTTCCGAGGCCAACCGGCATGACGCGCCGATGTCAATCTACGAGGTGCACCTGGGCTCGTGGCGACGCGCGGCCGACGGCGGTTTCCTTGACTGGGACGCGCTGGCCGAGCAGTTGCCCGCATATGCGGCCGATCTCGGCTTCACCCACCTCGAACTGTTGCCGGTGGCCGAGCACCCGTTCGATGGCTCCTGGGGCTATCAGGTGATCGGCTTGTTTGCACCGACCTCACGGTTCGGTGATTCGACGGGCTTTGCGCGATTCCTCGATGCCTGCCACCAGCAGGGCCTGGGCGTGATCGTCGACTGGGTGCCGGCGCATTTCCCGACCGATGCCCACGGCCTGGCGCAGTTCGATGGCACGGCGCTCTACGAACACGCCGATCCGCGCGAGGGCTTCCACAACGACTGGAACACGCTGATCTACAACTTCGGCCGCCACGAGGTGCGCAACTTCCTGATCGGCAATGCGCTGTACTGGCTGCAGCAGTGGGGCGTCGACGGCCTGCGGGTCGATGCCGTGGCCTCAATGCTGTACCGCGACTACAGCCGCGAGGCAGGCGAGTGGGTGCCCAATGCCCAGGGCGGCCGCGAGAACCTGGAGGCGATCGCCTTCCTGCGGCGCATGAATGAAGTCGCCGGTGCCGAGGTGCCCGCCAGCGTGACGATTGCCGAGGAATCGACCGCTTGGCCCGGCGTGTCGCGCCCGACCTCGGGTGGTGGCCTGGGCTTTCACTACAAGTGGAACCTGGGCTGGATGCACGACACGCTGCTGTACTTCAGCAAGGCGCCCGTGCACCGGCGCTGGCACCATCAGCAGCTGACCTTCAGTTTGCTCTACGCCTTCGACGAGAACTTCGTGCTGCCGATCTCGCACGACGAGGTGGTGCACGGCAAGGGCTCGCTGCTCGGCAAGATGCCGGGCGACCGCTGGCAGCAGTTTGCGAATGTGCGCCTGCTGCTCGCCTACATGTGGATGCACCCCGGCAAGAAGCTGTTGTTCATGGGCTGCGAGCTGGCGCAAGAGCGGGAGTGGAATCACGATCAGTCGCTCGACTGGCACCTGCTGGCCGCGCCCGAGCACCGCGGCGTGCAGTCGCTGGTGCGCGACCTGAACCGCCTTTACACCAGCCGCCCGGCGCTGCACCGCCGCGACCACGACGGGAGCGGTTTTGAGTGGATCGACGCCGACGATGCCGACGGCTCCACGCTCGCGTTCCTGCGCAAGGATGAAGGCGGGCATCTGCTGCTCGTGGTGTGTAACTTCACGCCGGTGCCGCGCCACGGGCACCGCGTTGGCGTGCCGCACGGTGGGCATTGGCGCGAGGTGTTCAACAGCGATTCGTGCTTTTATGGCGGCGGCAATCTCGGCAATGGTGCGCAGTCGCTCGCGACGCAGACACCCGGCGCGCATGGACGCAGCCAGTTGTTGGCACTGACCTTGCCGCCGTTGTCCGTGGTGGCCCTCGAGCCGACATGAGCGCGCTGCCCACGACATCATCAACGGTGAATGCGGCCGCGCTGCCACCCGGCCGGCCTTATCCGCTGGGCGCTTCGTTGCGCGACGGCGGCGTCAACTTCGCGGTGTACGCCGGTGATGCGCAGGCGTTGGAGCTGTGCGTGTTCGATGTGGCCGGTCGGGAAACGCGCCACGCCTTGACGCACTGCGACGACGGCGTATGGCACGGCTTCCTTGCCGGTGCCGAGGCCGGGCTCGTTTACGGCTTGCGCGCCCACGGCCGCTACGCGCCCGACCAGGGCCTGCGCCACAACCCGCACAAGCTGCTGCTCGACCCGTATGCGCAAGAAATCGTCGGGCGCTACAGCTGGCGCGACGAGCATTACGGCTACCAGTGCGGCCACCCGGACGGCCATCTCTCCTTTGACCGCCGCGACAACGCGCCCTGGATGCTGAAGGCCCGCGTGGCCGCTCCGCTGCCGCTGCCGACGGAGCCCGCGCCGCACACGCCGCTGGCCGAGAGCGTGCTCTATGAATTGCACGTCAAGGGCTACACCCAGTTGCATCCGGGCGTGCCGGAAGCACTGCGCGGCACCTATGCTGGCCTGGCGCAGCCTGCGGTGATCGAGCATCTGAGTCACCTCGGCGTCACGGCCGTCTCGCTGCTGCCGGTGCACTACGCGATCGATGAGGCGCGGCTGGCCGAGCTCGGGCTCGTCAACTACTGGGGCTACAACACGCTGGGTTTTTTCGCGCCGGATCGGCGGCTGTCAGCCACGCCTGATGACCCGACGGCCACCCGCCACGAGTTCCGCGCGATGGTGCAGGCGCTGCACGCGGCCGGCATCGAGGTGCTGCTCGACGTCGTCTACAACCACAGCGGCGAGGCCGGCGAAGACGGGCCCACGCTGAGTCTGCGCGGCCTGGACAACGCTGCCTGCTATCGGCTCACGCCCGAAGATCGCAGCCGCTACGACAACCACACCGGCTGCGGCAACACGCTGAAGCTGTCGCACCCGCGCATGCTGCAACTGGTGCTGGACTCGCTGCGCCACTGGGTCAGCGAGTACGGTGTCGATGGCTTCCGCTTCGACCTGGCGCCGGTGCTGGGTCGGGTCGAGCGCGACTTTGAGCCGGGCAGCGCCTTGCTGACGGCCCTGCTGCAGGACCCGCTGCTGGCACGCTGCAAGCTGATCGCCGAGCCGTGGGATGTGGGCCCGCACGGCTACCAGCCCGGCCGCTTCCCGGGCCGGTTCGCCGAGTGGAATGACCGCTTCCGCGACAGCACGCGTCTGTTCTGGAGCTCGCGCGGCGTGGGCCGGGGCGAGTTCGCACGTCGGCTGCTGGCGTCGAACGACCGCTTCCACCATGGCCGCCGTCGACCGAGCGCTTCGGTCAATTTCATCAGCGCGCACGATGGCTTCACGCTGCAGGACCTGGTCAGCTACAACCACAAGCACAACCTGGCCAACGGCGAGCACAACCGCGACGGCCACCACGCCAACTTCAGCACCAACTGCGGTGTTGAAGGCCCCAGCAGCGACCCGGCCGTGCTGGCACAGCGGGCCCGACTGGTGCGCGCGATGCTGGCCAGCACGCTGCTGGCGCAGGGCACGCCGATGCTGTTGGCCGGCGACGAACTCGGCCACAGCCAGCGCGGCAACAACAACGCCTATTGCCAGGACAACGCCACCAGCTGGATCGATTGGACGCGCGCCGATGGGGCGCTGATCGACTACACCGCGCACCTGATCCGGCTGCGCCGAGACCATGTCGCGCTGCGCCAGGACCACTGGCTGCCCGACGGCAGCAGCCCCGACGACGCGCCCGGCGCCCGCTGGCTGGCGCCCGCGGCCGAGCGGTGGCGTGAGATGACCGTCGACGATTGGCACGACAACCTGAGGCATGCGCTCGGGCTGTGGCTGTCGCCGACCCACGGCGCTGATGTGCTGATCTGGGTCAACGCTGAATCGGCGCCGCTGCGCTGTGCGCTGCCGCCGGGCCGCTGGCTGCTGGAAATCGACAGCAGCCGTGACGTGACTCAGGCGCAGCCGGTCGCCATGAGCATCGAGGTGCCCGCGCAGGCGCTGCTGGTGCTGGTCTGTGAGGGTGCGGCATGACCAACCCACGCCGCTCCGGCATCCTGCTGCACCCGACCTCGCTGCCCGGCCCGCACGGCAGCGGCGACTTCGGGCCTGCGGCGTACCACTTCGTCGACTGGCTGGTTGTTGCCGGTCAGCGTGCGTGGCAGATGCTGCCGCTGACACCGATCGGCCCTGGCAACTCGCCTTATGCCAGTGTGTCGGCCTTCGCCGGCTCGCCGCTGCTGGTCGCGCTCGAACCGCTGATCGACAAGGGCTGGATCGATGCGGCCAACGCGGACAGCGGCAGCCACCTGCCCGTCGGCCACGTCGCCTTCGAAGACGCGGTGCCGTGGCGCATGGCGCGGCTGCGTGAGGCGGCCAGCCGCTTCGAGCGTCTGGCCAGCCACGACGATCACGCCGCCTACGCCGCCTTCTGCGCGGCCGAGGCCGGTTGGCTCGACGACTACACGCTCTTCATGGCGCTCGACGGGCATTACCAGCAACAAGGTATTTGGAACTGGACCGCCTGGGAGGCAGGCTGCGCGCGGCGCGACCCGACGGCACTCGCCGCCGCACGCACGCAGTGGCGTGAGGAAATCGGCTTCTGGTGCTTCGTGCAGTGGTGCTTCTTCACGCAGTGGCGCTCGCTCAAGCACTATGCCAACGAGCGCGATGTGCAACTGATCGGCGACCTGCCGATTTTTGTGGCGCACCATTCAGCCGACTGCTGGGCGCGGCCCGATCTGTTCCTGCTCGATGCCGACGGCCAGCCGCGCGTGGTGGCGGGCGTGCCACCCGACTATTTCTCGGCCACTGGACAGCGCTGGGGCAATCCGCTGTACGACTGGCCCGCCATGCAGCGCGAGGGCTTTGCCTGGTGGGTGGCTCGCATGCGGCACGAGCTGGCGCGCGCGAACATGGTGCGCATCGACCACTTCCGCGGCTTTGCGGCGTACTGGGAGATTCCGGCAAGCTGCGCGACGGCCATCGAAGGCTGTTGGATTCCAGCACCCGGCGTGGCGCTGTTCGCGGCGCTGCAGGCGGCGCTGGGCGAACTGCCGGTGATTGCCGAGGACCTCGGCGTGATCACGCCGGATGTGGAGGCACTGCGTGACGGCTGCGGCTTCCCCGGCATGAAGATCTTGCAGTTCGCCTTTGGCGGCGATGCCACGCACGCCTTCCTGCCGCACAACTACCCGGCCCACTGCGCTGCCTACAGCGGCACGCACGACAACGACACCACGCGCGGCTGGTACGAGGCCGCGCCCCAACACGAACGCGACAACGCCCGCAACTACCTAGACACCGATGGCACCGACATCCACTGGGCCATGATTTGCTCCATTTGCGCTTCGGTCGCCGAACTGGCGGTGTACCCGATGCAGGACGTGCTGGGTCTCGGCACCGAGCACCGAATGAACACCCCTGGCCACCTCAACTGCTGGACCTGGCGCTTCGGCTGGGAGCAGGTCGGTGCCGCACCGGCAGAGCGGCTCGCCCGCCTGTCTGTCGCCTTCGGGCGTGCGCCAATCGAGCGACTTTCCGCCCGCGCCCGCCCTGCCAATCACGAGCCGACCGCATGAGCCGTGTCAGCCCGCCTCTGCCGCTGCCCGCTGCCCTTGCGCAACGATGCGTGGATATGCTGTCTCCCCGGGCTCGATCCATCGAGTACAACCGAAGCACTACTGCCGTTGGAGCATTCACGCATGTCGAATCAGGTCTTTGATCGCACGCAGCTGACGCGCCGTGCCATGGCGCTGGTGCTTGCCGGCGGCCGCGGCAGCCGCTTGAAGGAGCTCACCGACACGCGCTCCAAGCCGGCGGTCTACTTCGGCGGCAAGTTCCGCATCGTCGACTTCTCGCTGTCGAATTGCCTGAACTCCAACCTGCGCCGCATCGGCGTGGTGACGCAGTACAAGTCGCACAGCCTATTGCGCCATGTGCAGCGCGGTTGGGGCTTCATGAAGGCGGAGATGAACGAGTTCATCGACCTGCTGCCGGCGCAGCAGCGTCTCGACGACGAGAGTTGGTACCGCGGCACCGCCGATGCGGTGTATCAGAACATCGACATCATCGAGTCCAACGGCCCGAAGTACATCGTGATCCTGGCCGGCGATCACATCTACAAGATGGACTACGGCCGCATGCTCGCCTATCACGTGGCCAAGGGAGCCGAGTGCACCGTGGGCTGCATCGAGGTGCCGCTGGCCGAGGCCAGTGCCTTCGGCGTGATGGCGGTCGACAGTTCCTGGCAGATCACCGACTTCATCGAAAAGCCCGCCAACCCGCCCCCGATGCCGGGCCACCCCAATGTGGCGCTTGCCAGCATGGGCGTCTACGTGTTCAACGCGCAGTACCTGTACGACGAGCTCCGGCGCGACATTGCCGACCCAAACTCGGCGCACGACTTCGGGCGCGACATCATTCCTGCCGCCGTTCGCAACCGCGTGGCCTGCGCACAGCCGTTCTCGAAGAGCTGCGTTATGAGTGACGGCGATGACTCGCCTTACTGGCGCGACGTTGGCACCATCGACGCGTACTGGGAGGCCAACATCGACCTCACCGCGACGAAGCCGCAGCTCAATCTGTACGACAACGACTGGCCGATCTGGACCTGGCAGGAGCAGCTGCCGCCCGCCAAGTTCGTCCATAACGAGGCCGACCGTCGCGGTCAGGCGATCGAATCGACGGTGTCTGGCGGCTGCATCATCTCCGGCGCATTGAACCGCTCGCTGCTGTTCTCGAAGTGCCGCGTGCATTCGCGCTCGACGGTGGACTGGTCGGTGCTGCTGCCGCACGTGGAGGTCGGGCATCACGTGCGGCTCAACCGCGTGGTGGTCGACCGCGGCTGCCGTTTGCCTGACGGGCTGGTCGTGGGCGAGGACCCCATCGACGACGCCCGCCGTTTTCGGCGCACCGACAGCGGCGTCACGCTGATCACGCAGGCCATGCTGAACCGGCTGGCGCAATCAGGCCAGTGAGCAGCACGCCAACCGCCCGAATCCTGCAGGTCGGCGCCGAGATTTACCCACTGGTCAAGACCGGCGGGCTGGGTGACGTGCTCGGTGCGCTGCCGTCGGCGCTGAGGCGGCTGGGGTGGGACGTTCGGCTGCTGCTGCCCGGCTACCCGGCGCTGCGCCAGCCCTTGACGGATGTGAAGTCGGTGTGCCGCCTCGGGCCGGCTTTCGGTGCGGCGAGCGTGCAGGTGCTGCGGGGCTGCCTGCCGGGCGTCGACGTGCCGGTGTACCTGATCGAAGCGCCGTCCCTCTACGAGCGGCCTGGCAATCCCTATCTGGACGGCAGCGGCCAGGGCTGGGCCGACAACCCGCAGCGCTTCGGGCTGCTGGGCTGGGTGGCGGCTTACCTGGCATTGGGCGACATCGACCCCGCCTGGCGGCCGCAGCTGGTGCATGGCCACGACTGGCATGCCGGCTTGGCCTCGGCCTTTCTGGCGCTGCATCCGCTCACCGCTTGTCGCAGCGTGTTCACGGTGCACAACCTGGCATTCCACGGGCTGTTCCCGCAGGCGCTGATGCCGGTGCTGCACTTGCCCGAATCCAGTTTTTCGAGCGACGGCGTGGAGTTCCATGGCGAGGGGTCGATGATCAAGGCGGGTCTGCGCTACGCCGATGCGATCACCACCGTCAGCCCCAGCTATGCGCGCGAAATCCAGACGCCCGCCTTCGGGTGTGGGCTCGAGGGCGTGATCACCCAGCGCCGCGCGCAGCTGCACGGCATCTTGAACGGTGTCGATTACGCGGTGTGGAATTCAGCCACCGACCCGCGGCTGGAGGCGCACTTCGACGCCCGGCATCTCGATCGCAAGGCCGCTGCCAAGGCAAAACTGCAACGCCAGCTGGGCCTGCGCGTCGACCCGGGCGCGATGTTGATCGGCGTGGTGAGCCGGCTCACGCCGCAAAAGGGCATCGACCTGCTGCTGGAGGTGCTGCCTTCTTTGCTGGCCGATAGCGTGCAGCTGGCTTTGCTGGGCAGCGGCGATGCCGATCTGGAGGCTGCATGCCGAGCCCTGGCCGCGGCAGCGCCGGGGCAGGCCGTGGCCCGCTTCGACTATGACGAGACGCTCGCACACCGGATCATCGCAGGCGCCGATGTGATCGCGGTGCCCTCACGCTTCGAGCCTTGCGGCCTGACGCAGCTCTACGGTCTGCGCTACGGCAGCCTGCCACTGGTGCATCGGGTGGGTGGGCTGGCCGACACCGTGGTCGATGCCGATGACAAGGCGCTGGCCGCCGACACCGCGACCGGTTTCGTGTTCGATGCGCCCACTACCAAGGCTCTTGAGCAGGCCGCCCGACGTGCGCTGGCGCTGTACCGCCAGCCGGATCGCTGGCGCCAGTTGATGCGCCGCGCCATGGCGCAGGACTTTTCCTGGGATGGCGCTGCCGTCGCCTATGCCGACCTGTACTGCCGCGTGCTGGCGGCGGAACCTGGCGGGCGGCGCACAGTCGCTCCTAAAACGCCGACCCCATGAATCAGTGCAGCTTCACCAGCGGTTCGGTGCGTCGCACGATCAGCCGCGCCAGCGTGTCGAGCGCCACCTTGACCCCGCCGTGCAAGGCGAGTTCATGCATCTTGTACAGCGAAAGGTACATCAGCTTGGCGAAGTAGCCCTCGATCATCAGGTTGCCGCCGACCAGGCCGCCCATCATGCTGCCGACGGTGCTGAACTCGCCGAGTGACACCAGCGAGCCGAAGTCGCGGTACTGCCATTCCTGCAGCGGCTGGCCGTCGAGGCGGCGCTTGATCTGTCGCAGCAGGTGCTTGGCCTGCTGGTGCGCGGCCTGAGCGCGCGGCGGCACGATCTTCACGCCGTCGTGCTCGCGCGCGCCGCGCCCCGGCGCAACATCCTTCCACACGCACGCCGCGCAGTCGCCCATCGCGAAGATGGCCTCGTCGCGCGTGGTCTGCAGCGTGCCGCTGACCACCAACTGGTTGATGCGGTTGGTCTCGAGCCCGCCGATGTCCTTCAGGAAGTCGGGCGCCTTGACGCCTGCCGCCCAGACGATCAGCTCGGCCGGCAGGCTGCGGCCGTCGGCCAGGTGCACCGCACCGGCGCTGACGCTCGCCACCTTGGCATTGACGTGCACCGCCACGCCGATCTCCCCCAGCAACTGCTCGGTGGCGCGGCTCAGGCGTTCCGGCAGCGCCGGCAGCACACGCGGCGCGGCTTCGACGACGGCGACCTGGATGTCTTTGTCCGGGTCGACGCGGTCGAGGCCGTAAGCCACTACCTCGCGAGTGGTGCGGTGCAGCTCAGCCGCCAGCTCGACGCCTGTCGCACCGGCGCCGATGATGGCCACGTGCAGTTGCTCGGGCCGCAACGGCTCAATTTGCGCATGGGCACGAATGCAGGCGTTGACCATGCGATGGTGGAAGCGCAGCGCGTCGGCGGCGCTCTCCAGCCGCAACGCATGCTCGCGCACACCAGGCGTGCCGAAGTCATTGCTCTGGCTGCCCACCGCGATGACCAGCGTGTCGTAAGGCACCGCCCGCGCTGGCACGACCTCGACACCTTCTTCGTCGACATAAGGCGCCACCAGCACCTCACGGCGTTCGCGGTCCAGCCCGATCATTTCGCCGACGCGGTACTTGAAGTGGTGCCAGTGGCTTTGCGCCAGGTAGCCGACTTCGTGGTCGTTGATGTCCATGCTGCCCGCCGCAATCTCGTGCAGTTTGGGCTTCCACACATGGGTGCGGTTGCGCTCGATCAGCGTCACCTCGGCGCGTCGGCGCTTGCCCAGAGTGTCACCCAGCATGGTCGCGAGCTCCAGGCCGCCCGCACCGCCGCCGACGATGACGATGCGATGCAGGGCGGCGGGCGTGGACGGCATGGCAGCGAGGCGCCTCACGCGCCCCAGCGCAAGGCCGCCGTGTGCAGTGGCGCGTCCCACAGCGTGAGCCAGTCGGCATCGACGGCGGTGACGGTGATCGAGCAGCCAGCCATCTCCAGTGAAGTGACGTACGACCCGGTGAGGTACCGCGCCACCGTGAGCCCCGCGGCATTCAGGATCTTCGTCGCCGCGCACACCATCAGGTACAGCTCCATCAGCGGCGTGCCGCCGAAGCCGTTGACGAGCAAGATCACCTGCTGCCCCGGTTTGGGTGCCAGGTCTTTCAAGATCGCGCCCAGCAGCTCGGCGGCGATCTCGTCGGCCGAGGCCAGCTTGACGCGTTTGCGCCCCGGCTCGCCGTGGATGCCGACGCCCATTTCCATCTCGTCGTTGCCGATCCGGAAGGTCGGCGTGCCGGCCGCCGGCACGGTGCAAGAGGTGAGCGCCACGCCCATCGACGCGGTGGCTTTGTTCACCGCATCGCCGAGTGCCTTGAGCTGGGCCAGGTCGTCGCCGCGTTCGGCGGCGGCGCCTGCGATGCGCTCGACGATCAGCGTGCCTGCCACGCCGCGGCGGCCCGTGGTGTAGGTCGAGTTCTCCACCGCCACGTCGTCGTCGACCAGCACCGTGGCGTTTTCCAGGTCCAGCATCTCGGCGGCCAGCTGGAAGTTCATCGTGTCGCCGGAGTAGTTCTTGACGATGAACAGCACACCCGCGCCGCCGTCCACGGCTTGGGCGGCCGCCAGCATCTGGTCGGGCGTGGGCGAGTTAAACACCTGGCCCGGGCAGGCGGCATCAAGCATGCCGTCGCCGACAAAGCCCGCATGCAGGGGCTCATGGCCTGAGCCACCGCCTGAGATCAGCGCCACCTTGCCGGGCTTCAGGTGGCGTCGGCGCACGAACTGGCGCTCGGCGCCAAGGGTCACGATGGCGGCATGCGCGGTGGCAAAGCCGTCGAGTGACTCGGCCAGCACGGTGTCGAAGTGGTTAATGAGTTTTTTCAAAAAAGGCTCCCGTTCAAGGCGTCAGCGGTATTCAAAGGTTTGCACACACGGCACCGATGATCAAGGCCATCGAACGCGAACCCGGGTCGACATGGCCGAGGGCGCGGTCGCCGAGAAATGACGCGCGGCCCTTGACTGCGGGCAGGGCCGCAGTGGCGTTGGCGGCATCGGCAGCGCCTTGTTTCACGCGTGCAACGAGGTCGTCGCCGCCGGCCTCCAGCAGTGCAGCTACCGGGTCGAGCACATCGAGCAGCGTTTTCTGGCCGACCTCGGCCTTGCCCACGCGGGTCAGCGCCGCGATGCCCGCGCGCAGCGCACGTGCCACATCAGCGGGGCCGGGGGCGGTGGGCAGCTCCTTGGCCAGCGTGAGGAGCAGCGTGCCGAACACCGGGCCTGAGGAGCCGCCGATGGTCGACACGCAGCTCATGCCCATCGTGCGCAGCGCGTCATTCAGCGCCATCACCGACAGCGCGTCCAGCTTGGCCTGAATCGTCAGCGCACCGCGCCGCATGTTCAGGCCATGGTCGCCATCGCCGATGGCCTGGTCGAGGGCGGTCAGCTCGCTCACATGGTCGATCAGTGTCTGCGTAGCGGCCAGGATCACGGCGTTCAGGTTCATGGGAATGGGTGCAGTCAATCGGTCAGCTTCGCAGGAGGATAAGTCGTGCGGGCACACTTGCGTTCCTGGTTTGAACTTTCACTGCGAGACCTGCCATGTCCAACGCTAACGCCCTCCAGATTTCCGTCCTCGGTCTCGGCCAGATGGGCGCTCCGATCGCTCGCAACCTGGTGGCCCGCGGCTTTGCCGTTCGCGTGTGGAACCGCGATGCCGCCAAGGCCGCCAGCACTCCCGGCGCGATGCCTTGTACGTCGGTGGCCGAGGCGGCTGCGCAGGCCGATGTCGCCATCACGATGCTGGCCGACGACGCGGCCGTGCGCGAGGTGACCTTCGGCGCGGGCGGTCTGCTGGCGATGCTGCCGCATGGCGCCGTGCACCTGGGCATGAGCACCGTGTCGCTGGCGATCGTGCGCGAGCTGGTCGAGGCGCACCGTGCGCGCGGCCAGGAATACATCGCCGCGCCGGTGTTCGGCCGGCCCGATGTGGCCGCTGCGGCCAAGCTGTACGTGATGCCGGGTGGGCCGGCCGCCACGCTGGAACGGCTGGCCCCGGTGTTCGCCGCCATCGGTCAGGCCACGTTCCCGATGGCCACGCCGGAGCAGGCCGCACTGGCCAAGCTGGCCGGCAACTTCATGATCGCCGGCACGCTGGAGATCCTGTCGGAGGCGTTTGCGTTGGGCGAAAAGGGCGGCATCGACCCCGAGCAGTTGCTGGCCCTGGTCACGGGAACGATCTTCGGCAGCCCGATGGTGAACCGCTACGTTCCGATGATTGCCCGCACGCAATTCGAGCCCGCAGGCTTTGCGCTGCGCCTGGGGCTCAAGGACGTCAACCTCGTGCTCGCCGCCAGCCAGCAGCTCGGGCTGCCCATGCCTGTGGCCAGCGTCGTGCAGCAGCACCTGGTGGACGCTGTCAACAAGGGCCGTGGCGAGATCGACTTCGCCGGTGTGGCCACCGTGGTGCGCGAGGCCGCGGGGCTCGGCGCGCTGCGCTGACCGGTGTGTGCGGCTGACCTTCCGGCCTCGGTGCGTTGTTCCGGTCAGGACGAGTTGATCGTCAATGCATGCACCGCATCGGCGACGCTGAAATGCATCCGGCTGGCATCGCCCACGCCTTGCGGATCCCAGCGGGTGAGCAGCTCGCGTACGGCATCCTTGGCGCGCGACAGCACCAGCACGACGCCGGCCTCGCGCAGGTGTTGCGCGAGTTCGACCAGGCATTCCACGGCGGTGCTGTCGAGATCCACGCTTTCTTCCAGGCTCAGGATCAATGCGCGAATCGTGCCGCTCGGTTGCGCCCGCAGACGCACGCGGACATCGGCCACCACCCGTTCTGCATTGGCGAAGAACAGCGGCTCTTCGGGCCGCAGGATCAACACCCCTGGTACCTTCGACGCATCGGAATGGGCATCGAGCACCACGTAGTTGCGTGAGGTGCCCAGCTCGCCGAGTTCATGCACCACCGGCAGGCTGAACCGGCGCAGTGCTGCCACCAATGACAAGCCGATCGCCGCCAGCATGCCGTGCAGCACACCGAACAGCAGCACCGCCAGGATGGCGCCGAGCATCAGAAACTGATCCCGGTTCATCTTCCAGACTTCCAGCACGGGCCGTGGACTCAGCGCGTGCCACAGCGCCGCGATGACGGCCACCGCCAGCACCGGCCGCGGCAGCCAGTGAAGCGCTGACGACGCAAAAACGAGCACGGCAGCAATGACGGCGAGCGCAAAAGCACCGGCCCATTTGCTGCAGGCGCCCGCCGCCGCATTCGCGGTGCTGGCCGAGAACCCAGCCCCGACCGGCATGCCCTGAAACAGCGCCGCGCCAACGTTGCAGGCGCCGAGCACCATCAGTTCGCGGTTGGCGTCCACCGTGTCGCCGTGCGCCAGCGCGAGGCTGCGCACGCTGCCCCAGGATTCGGCGGACACCAGCACCACCAGGCCGAAGGCCAGCTCGGCGATTTGCAGCCATTCCTTCAGCGGCAGCATCGGCATCGCCAGATTGAATGAAGGCCGCTCGAAGCCGCCGACCTGCGCCACGCCCATGACGCCGAGGTCGAGCCACTGTGCGGCCGCGATCGCCAGCACCATGACCAGCATCGACGCCGGCCATTGCGGCCAGCGCCGCAGCGTGGCCATCAAGGTGGCCGCCACGAGTGCGACGACGATGGTGGACAGATGCCACTGGTCCACATGCGTGGTGGCGTATAGCAGCAGGTGCAGCGGGTGTGCGCCGACGTCGGCAGGGACCGAGAAACCCAGCGCATCGGGCAGCTGCTTGATCACGATGGTGATGGCCAGCGCGAACGCAAAGCCGCGCAGCACCGGCCGCGACACATAAGCCGACAGCTGGCCCTGCCTCACCGCCCCCAGCAACATCAGAGCCACGCCCGACATCAGCACCAGCGCCACCAAGGCCTGCGCATAGGCGGCAGGGTCTGACAGCGCCGTCACGCCCGACAGTGATACCGCCGCCGCGGCCGACAGCGTGGCGGTAGACGATGTGGGCGCGACGACGGCGAAGCGGCTACCGCCGAAGACCGCATAGACGGCCAGGCCCACCAGCATCGCGCTGAGTGCATGCACGACCGGCAGCCTCGCGAGCCCCGCATAGGCCACCGCCTCGGGCAGCAGCAGGCCCGCCACGCACAGCCCGGCGGTCAGGTCACGCCAGCGCGGTGTCACGCTCTGCCCCGCAGCACCACTCGCGCGCCTGCGATGCGGTGCCCGAACGTTCGCTTGCCTGCGTGCCCCGGCGCACAGACGCAGCGTGCGTGAGTCCTCAGCGTACGGGAGGCATGCCAAGGAGCGAGGCCATGAGCTACATCGATGGTTTTCTGATTCCCGTGACAGCGGCCAACAAGGACGCCTATCGCGAGATGGCGACTAAATGCGCCGCGCTTTTGAAGCAGTTCGGCGCCACACGCGTCGTGGAGTGCTGGGGCGATGCCTTGCCCGACGGCAAGGTCACCGACTTCAAGCGCGCCGTGAAGGCAGAGGGCGAAGAGACCGTTGTCTTTTCGTGGATCGAATGGCCGTCCAAAGCGGCGCGCGATGTCGGCAACGAGAAATTCATGAACGACCCGCGCATGAAGGCGATCGGCGAGATGCCCTTTGACGGAAAGCGGATGGTCTACGGCGGTTTCGAGCCGCTGCTGGACGTCTGATCCGAGGCAGATCGATCCATTCATCTTGACACCCCTCCACAAAGGAAAAACCATGAAAGTCCAAGCCTACATCTCCTACCGCGGCCGCTGTGAAGAGGCGCTGAAGTTCTACAAAAAGTCGGTAGGCGCCGAAGTCACTGCGCTGATGCGCTGGAAGGACAGCCCCGACACGGCCATGAAGCCGCCGCCCGGCTACGAAGAAAAAATCATGCACGCCGACTTTCGCATTGGCGAAACCCACCTGATGGCCGATGACGGCATGGGCGAGGCGAAGGCTGAGTTCAAGGGCATGACGCTCCTGGTCGAAGTGGCTGACGACGCCGAAGCCAAGCGCGTGTTCGCGGCACTCGGTGAAGGTGGCAGCGTCACGATGGCGTTGATGAAGACGTTTTGGACCACTTCGTTCGGCACGCTGACCGACAAGTTCGGTGTGCCGTGGATGGTGAATGTGGCCGAGCCGAAGGTGTGAGCACGTCATGAAATTCATGATTTTGGTCAAGTCCAACCCCGACCTCGAGTCTCGTTTGGAAGCGATGAGCGACTCGCAGCTGAAGGAGTCGATGGCCGCGACGGAGGTCTTCAACGACGAGCTCAAGAAGGCGGGTGTGTTGAAGGACTGCGACGGCCTGCGCCTGACCCGTGAGGCGAAGCGGGTGCGCTTCGACGGGAAGGCACGCACGGTGGTTGACGGACCGTTCACGGGGGATCTCGTGGCTGGCTACTGGCTTTGGGAGTTGCCGTCGATCGAAGATGCGGTGGCCTGGGTCAAGCGCTGCCCGAACCCCATGCCCGTACCGTCAGAGATCGAGATCAGGCCCATTTGATTGGACGGGCACTGGCGGCGTGACCATCGATAAAGCGAAGGTCACATCGAACCAGACTGCACAATCTTGCGATGAGCTATTTGCGTTGGTTTGTCCGCACCCGACGACATCCGTCTGCGATCTTGCTGTTTGTGCAACTGGCCGGCATGGTGCTGTACCCGTTCATCGAAAATACCGATGCCGGACGCATCGCGTTCGGGGCGTTCGGCATCGTGGTGCTGACCATCACGACGGGGATGGTGCGATTCACTCCAGGGCTGACATGGGTGTCAGTGTGCATCGCCTTGCCGACCATCGTGATGCTGGCCTTGCAGGCCATGTTCGGCATGCCGCAACTGCTGGTGGCCTCGGCGGCGCTCGAGGCGGTCTTCTACTTCTACGCCGCCGGCAGCTTGATCGCCTACATGTTGAACGACAGGCGTGCCACCACCGATGAACTGTTCGCCGCCGGTGCCACCTTCACGTTGCTGGCCTGGGGCTTCACCTACCTGTTTTTGCTGTTGCAGGCACTGCAGCCCGGTTGCTTCGCTGCCGCGGTGAACCCAGACGCGCCGCGCACCTGGACCGAGTTGATGTACCTGAGCTTCGCGCTGCTGTCGAGTACGGGCATCGGCGATGTCATCCCGATCACGCCCCACGCGAGGAGTCTGGCGGCGCTGGAAATGTTCGTGGGTGTGATGTACCTGGCTGCCGTCGTGTCGAGGCTCATCGGGCTTACCTTGCAGGAGCAGCGCGACCACGGGGGGAGACGCTGAGGAGCTCGCCTGTACTGATCTCCACAGGGTTGTTTACGAAAGTTGGTGTTCAGATTGACGACTGTCCAGGTCAAGACGGAGTGGTGGGCCGACCCTGTGCAACTTTCGGCTTGAATGAAGCGACATCAGCCCTGCTGATGTAGGGCAAACAGCCGAGTGGCTGTCTGGCATTGCGAAAGATTCGCAGCACGTCGCGCGGAGAACGAGGCTGTGCAGTTTGCACTCGTTTTGTTCCTGACGGGCAGCATTGCGCACTCAGTCGCGACCAAATGCTGAGTCGGTGTCGTAGCGCCGTCCGTACCTTAGCCCCATGGGGCCGTGGTTTCGGCGACTCTTGTGCATTGCGAAAGCGACAGCGACGATGCGAAGTAGATGTCGCTTCGCTGCTCAAGTCAGCTATGTCCTGGGTAGGCTTTCCAACCGCCTTGCCCGGGCACGAAAATGCTACGCTCAGACATTGATTTGGGCCGTTATAAATCGCACTTTAGGAAGAGAACATGACAAGCAAACTCCACTTGGTTTCTATCATGCGCCACGTAGCTCTAAGCGTGATTTGGCTGGCTTTTGCAACCGGAGTCGCAATAGCGGCGACTTAC
>JANPNF010000297.1:0-2246 GCA_031427315.1 Burkholderiales bacterium
CGCAAGTAAACAAGCCGTTGTTCGGTCGTCTCGAACGAGGGCGTCGGCGGTGCGGCATCACGCACCGCAGCGGACAGCGCCGAACGCACCGCATCGGCCAGTGGCTCCTCGGCCTGCCGACCGGCATGCGCCGCAGGCCACGCAACGGCGCCCGCCACGCCTGCCAGCAGAACGTGACGGCGCCCGAGTGTCATGACGACAGCTTGCCTTGGAGCACGGCCAGCGCTTCATCCAGTCGAACAGCGGTCGATTGCGTGTCTTGGCGGCCCTGGTACTCGACGTTGCCCTCCTTCAGGCTGCGCTCGCCGATCGCCACTCGGTGCGGTACACCGATCAGCTCCCAATCGGCAAACATCGCGCCCGGGCGCTCGCCGCGGTCGTCGAGGATGGCGTCGATACCGGCCTGTACAAGCGCCGCATACAAACCGTCCGCGGCGGCCTTCACCTCGGGGAATCGTTCGTAGCCCACTGGGCAGATCACCACTGAAAACGGCGCGATGGCGGCCGGCCAGATCATCCCGCGATCGTCGTGGCGTTGCTCAATGGCCGCCCCCAGGATGCGGGTGATGCCGATGCCGTAGCAGCCCATCTCCATCAGTCGGGGCTTGCCGGTTTCGTCGAGGTAGGTCGCCTTCATCGCCTCGCTGTACTTGGTGCCGAGGAAAAACACATGGCCGACCTCGATGCCACGCTGGATTGACAGCACGCCCTGCCCGTCCGGCGACGGATCGCCGACAACCACATTGCGCAGATCGGCCACCAGGTGCGGCTCGGGCAGATCGCGGCCCCAATTCACACCGGTCAGATGGAAATCTTCTACGTTGGCACCGCAGACGAAGTCGCTCATGGCTGCCACCGTGCGGTCGGCAATCACCTTGACCCGCCCGTTCACGCCCACCGGCCCGAGGTAGCCGGGCTTGCATCCGAAGTGCTCGGCGATCTCGGCGGCGGTGGCGAAGCGGTGCCCGGCCTTCAAGCCCGGCAGCTTGCCCGCCTTGACTTCATTCAGGCTGTGGTCGCCACGCACCAACAGCAACCAGAGCGTGGCTGTCGTCCCCGTGCCATTCGGCAGCGGTTCCTCAGTAGCCATCACCAGCGACTTGACCGTGGACGACAGCGGCACGCCAAGCAAGGCGGCAACGTCTTCGCAAGTCGCCTTGCGCGGCGTCGAGGCCTTGGCCATCGCCTGCGAGGCGGCGCCGCGCGCATCAATCAGCGGCAGCGCTTCGGCCAACTCGACATTGGCGGCATAGCCCGAGGTGGCGCAATAGGCCAGTGCGTCTTCGCCGGTGTCGGCGATCACCTGAAATTCATGTGACCGATCGCCCCCGATGGCGCCGGTGTCGGCCGCCACCGCGCGGTAGGCGAGACCGAGGCGCTCGAAGATACGCGCATAGGCGGCATACATCGCGTCGTAGCTCTTGCCGGCCGCCTCGACATCGCGGTCGAACGAGTAAGCGTCCTTCATCGTGAACTCGCGGCCGCGCATCACGCCGAAGCGCGGCCTGCGCTCATCTCGGAATTTGGTTTGAATGTGATAAAAATTTTTGGGCAACGCACGGTAGCTGCGCAATTCTTGTCGGGCGATGTCAGTGATCACTTCTTCGCTGGTCGGCTGAATGATGAACTCCCGGTCGTGGCGGTCCTTGACCCGCATCAACTCGGCGCCCATTTTGTCGAAGCGGCCAGTTTCCTGCCACAGCTCGGCGGGCTGCACGAGCGGCATCAACATCTCGATCGCACCCGCACGGTTCATTTCTTCGCGAACGATGGCTTCCACCTTGCGAATCACCCGCAGCCCCATCGGCATGTAGCTGTAGATGCCAGCACTCAGCCGCTTGATGAAGCCCGCACGGAGCATCAGTTTGTGGCTAACCACTTCGGCGTCGGCAGGCGCTTCCCGCAAGGTGGAAATGAAAAATTGAGACGCTTTCATCGACGGAGCCGCTGGGGCTGAAAAGGTAGTGGGGTGGCACGGCGCGGCAGGTCGAATGTTCGAATGTTCGACATGATGCAAACGTGGAGTTTGCATATCGCCAGCGCGGTGCAATAATGAAATTAATTACAGATTTGGGGTTCATTATGCTCGACCGTGAGGGGTTCAGACCCAACGTCGGCATCGTCCTGCTCAATCAGTGGAACCAGGTGTTTTGGGGCAAACGGCTTCGATCTCACTCATGGCAGTTCCCGCAGGGAGGAATCAAACACGGGGAAACGCCCGAGCAGGCGATGTACCGAGAGCTCCA
>JANPNF010000298.1:0-7294 GCA_031427315.1 Burkholderiales bacterium
GCGCAGCTTCTCCAGCACGTTGTACAGGCCGGTTAGCGTGACCGACTCATGCGCCGCCTGCCGCGCCTTGCGATGCGCATCGAGCTGCTCGGCCAGCTGGCGAATGCGGTCGGTGAGGGCGGAGGTGAGGCCGGTGTCGTCAGAGGGGAAGGGGAAGGTTTCGAAGCAGGTGGACTTGCTGTAAACGGGTCGATCCTCCAGCGTGCCGCCTGTGGCAAGTGCCCATGCCGTGTGCACTTCACTCGACAACACGCCGAGATGAGCCCCCTCGGCGCTAGCGACGGCGATGAGCTTGTCGTCGGGAAGGATCGAAGCGTCGAGCCACTGGAACACGCGATGCTTAGCGACTTGACCGGTAGCGATGTAGCGAGGTAGGTCACATAGTGCCGAACGCAGTTCGGTGTTCCTGCGAGCGAACAACCACCACAGCTCCCGACGAGAGCGGTCGGCGTTTAGATCTCTTTCCGGCTTCACCCGCTTGTAAAGCCACTGATAGATTGCCGGGAACTGGTGCCGCACTTCGTCAATGCCCAGCCCGTGCAAGTCGATCACCAGCACGCCACGCGGTCGATCGGTCAGGTCACGGCCGTTGCGGTACTCACGGAGGCGTGCGTCGACGCCAGGCACAGTACCCAGGCCCAGAGAAGGAGCGTCGTCGCGTGTGACGGTGAAGCCCGCGCCATGCGGGATCACCCCGCGGTTGGAAAGCAGCATGTTGGCCCGCAGCGGCAGTGCCGCCGCCACGTTTGCACCGACCTTCAAGTTGGCATGGATCAACCCGCGTCGCTCATCGAATTCGACCTTCGTTTCACTATCGTCGTAGTTCTCTTCACTGCGTACCGTCAGCAGTCTCGGTTCGTTCGCGTCAACCGTGCCGACCGTCATCGCGATCCGGACTGCCGCTCCTTGCGCGCTGTCCACCCACGGATGGTCTGGAATCGCGAACACCAGCGAGAGCTTCGCAGCGTTGGGGCGGGGCAGGCCGGCGCCCGATTTCTGCGCGTTTGGCAGCATGAAGGCGCCGGCCTGCCTCGACCCAACGCCCGTGCCAGCGTCGGCCAGCGCAACCTCAACCACACGTCGATTGAAGATCATCGTCACGCTGTTCGTGGTGATGAGCCCGAACCGGCGAGTCAAACCGAAGCGTACGCAATCCGCCGCCCGCTGCCACCAGTACATGACGAAGTCGGCGCTTTCCGGCACGTCGCCCCACGCGCCGCGCAGTGCCTGCACATAGCCATCTCCCAACGCATCTCGCATCCGCTTGTTACCAATGAACGGCGGATTCCCCACGATGAAATCCGCCGTCGGCCAGTCGGCTTGTCGCGGGTTCACATAGGACCATTGCGGCAGTTGCGCTACTTCGTCCGGCACCTGCTCGCCCGTCACCGGATGCAGCTTGAACGTCACGCCATCCCACCGCGTGACCAACGCGCCTGCCGCGTCCCGCATCGGCACCACGTCGTCATAGCCCAGCACCGCGTCGCGGTGCTCGATGTTTCCGTAGTCGTGCACCACCGGCTCCGCCACGCTGGCATGGCCGTAGGTGCGGATGTGCCATTGCAAAAAGCCGATCCACGGCACCAGCTCGGCGAGCGCCGCGGCGCGCTCGTTGATCTCGATGCCACGCAGTTGCCGCAACGTCACCGTTTCGCCTTCCAGGCCCAACCGGCTCTGCGTCTCTCCCAATGCCTGCAACTGGTCGAGCACCTCGCCTTCGAGCCGCTTCAAAATGTTCCAGCGTCACGTACAAAAAGTTGCCGCTGCCGCACGCAGGGTCGAGCACGCGCACGGTGCACAGCTGGTGGTGGAAGCGCTTGATCTCGGCACGCGCCTCGGCCATCTTGTCATCACACTTCTTGCCCTCCAGCGTGTTGGCTTCGGTGGCCAACAGCAGCGCGGCTGCCTGCGCATTCGCCCAGTCGGCGCGCAGCGGCTCAACCACCGTGGGCAGCACCAGCCGCTCGACGTAGGCGCGCGGCGTGTAGTGCGCCCCCAGCGCGTGGCGCTCGGTGGGGTCGAGCGCGCGTTCGAGCAGCGTGCCGAAGATGGCGGGCTCAACCTCGCGCCAGTCGGCGGCGGCCGCTTTGATGAGGCCGTCGATCTGCTCGCGGTTCAGCGGCAGCACGTAGCCGTCGGCGGCCGAGGCCTTGAACAGCTTTCCGTTAAAGCGCAGCACGTCTTTGGCCAGCGCGGTGCTGAAACCGCCGCGGTCCATGTCAGTCCACAGCCCGCGCAGCATGCGGGCCAGCGTGTCGGGTTGCTCGCCGTAGCGCTTGAGCAGATCAACGAAGGCGCCCTCGCCGCTGGCGGCGCGCGGCAGCAGTTCCACGTCTTCGGCAAACATGCTGAACAGGCAGCGCGTGAGGAAGGCGGCGACCACCTTCGGCGCGTGGCCGGCGGCTTCCAGGCTGCGCGCCACTTGTGCCAATTGCACCGCCACCTCGCGCGTGACCTTGGCGCTGGCGCGCGCTGGGTCGAGCGCCATCGGGTCCAGCCACAGCAGGCGCAGCCGATCGCGCAACGCGGCGTCGTGCAGGTCACCCAACCGGATGCGGTGGCTGCGCGCATCGGGGAAGGGCGTGTAGGTGGCGCCGCTGCGGGTGAATTCGGCATACAGCTCGATCACATGGCCGACGTCGACCACCACCACGAAGGGCGGACGGCTTTCGCTGGCGGGCAGCGCACGGGCGTAGTTTTCGGCCTGGGTTCGGGCACGCAGAAGCGCGTCGTCGAAGGCTTTGGTGGTGGTGCCGGTCAGTTGCGCGGTGACGCCCGCTTTGAGCTTCTTGCTCTCCCACACAAAGTGGCCGCGCTTGTAGCAGTCGACCCGGCCGGCGCTGGTGGAGCCGTCGCCGTGCTGGAAGGTGATGGGTCGCTCAAACATGTAGTCCAGGTCATGCGTGGGGCGCGGCACTTCCAGCAAGTCGCACAGGTCGATGACGAAGCTCTGAGAGGTGGACAGCTCGGAGGCGGTGACGCCTTGCCAGCGTTGAATGAAAGCGGCGACGAGAGTCTGGTGGTCCATCGGCGGATGATATTGGTGGGGTCAGGCAGTGGAATCGACACACGATCCGTCGACGACAGACGAACCACTTGTTACCAAGCGGCCCTCAGGTCGGCTGATCTTTCGACCGAAAGCTCACGGTAATGGCGGGGAGCGAGCAGCGCGCACGCCACCGTCAGCAGATCGGCGATGTGACATAACGCCGTAAAAAATTTCAACATGAGATTCGAGGATGATGTCCGTGACCGACTTCCAGCGCCATTTCTTTCCTTGCGTCGTTTCTGCGCCGCTCCAACAAACCCGGCTCGGCAAGCTCACTCCGTGGGGCGTGGGAATGGCCATGGCTTGCGCATCGATGGCAGTGGCCGCGGCACCACCCAAAGCGGCATCTCAGGACACAGCCACCGAAGAATTTGCCAAAGGCCGCCTGTTGGTGCTGCCACGGGCGGGACTGAGCGCAGACGACCTCGAAGGCGTGCTGCGCCCTTACGGCGGCAAAGCGCGACGGGTCGGGCAGAGCGATCTGCACATCGTCGATCTGCCACGCAATGCGTCGGAAAAAGCGGTGCAGGCGTTGTTGAAGCACCATCCGAAACTTAAGTTCGCCGAGCTCGACAAGCGCGTCTCGGCGGCCTTCGTGCCCAACGACCCGTACCTCGGCAGCCAGTGGTCTATCACCAAGATCAACGCGCCTACCGCCTGGGACACCACCCGGGGCAGCGGCGTCACCATCGCCATCCTCGACACCGGTGTATCGGCTAGCCATCCCGATCTGGCAGCAAATCTGGTGCCCGGTTGGAACGTCTTCGACAACAACAGCGACACCAGCGACGTGCACGGCCACGGCACAGCGGTCGCCGGCTCGGCGGCTGCGGCTAGCAACAACGGCACCGGTGTGGCTGGTGTGGCGGGGGTGGCCAAGATAATGCCAATCCGCATCGCCGATGCCAACGCCTACGCCTACTGGAGCACGGTGGCGCAAGGCCTCACCTGGGCCGCCGACCATGGTGCGCGGGTGGCGAACATCAGCTATGCGGGTGTGGCGGGCAGTGCGGCCGTGCAGAGTGCGGCGCAGTACATGAAGAACAAGGGCGGTCTGGTGGTGGTGTGCGCGGGCAACAACGGCATAGACGAGAACCAGCCGGTCAGCAGCACCATGATTCCGGTGTCGGCCACCGACCCCAGCGACCTGAAAACAAGCTGGTCGAGTTATGGCCAGTTCGTTGCGGTGTCGGCCCCCGGCATCAACATCTGGACCACGGCACGCAGCGGCGGCTACGAGTCCTGGTGGGGCACTTCCATGGCCAGTCCGGTAACGGCGGGCGTGGTGGCGTTGATGATGTCGGCCAACCCGGCTTTATCGGTGGCGCAGGTCGAGACCCTGCTGTACGCCAGTGCGGTTGATCTCGGTGCGCCGGGGCGCGATCCGGTTTATGGGTACGGCCGCGTCGACGCGGCAGCGGCCGTCAGTGCAGCACTGGCGTCGACAGCGGCCGACACCGCGCCGCCGAGTGCCTCGATCACCTCTCCCGGCGCGAGCAGCACGGTCAGCGGGGTGGTCAACATCGACGCCAGCGCCGCTGACAACGTGGGCATCGCCCGCGTCGAGTTGCGCGCAAACAATGGCCTGGTAGCTACCGACAGCGTGGCCCCATTCCAATTTTCTTGGAACAGCGTCGGTGTTGCCAATGGCAACGCAAGTCTGGTGGTAACTGCCTACGACGCAGCAGGCAACAGCCGGACGTCTAGCGCGGTGACGGTGACTGTGGCAAACGCCGTTGTCGCCGACATGACGCCGCCTGTGGTGGCGATCGTCAACCCAAAAAGCGGGCAGGTGTCGGGCACGGTGCAGGTGAGCCTGAATGCCAGCGACAACGCCGGTGACTCGGGCATCCAGCAGTCGCTCTACATCGACGGCGTGCTCAAAGCCAGTGGTGCTGGGGCGGCGTTGTCGTACGCGTGGAATACCCGCAAGGTGAAGGTGGGCAGCCATACCTTGCTGGCGGTGGCGAAAGACAGTGCGGGCAACAGCAGCAGCGTGATGATGCAAGTCAATCGATAGCAGCAGCAACTCGCGCCCATGAAAAAGACCCGCCTCGGCGGGTCTTTTTCATAGCGGAAACTGCCGTTTAGCGGCGCTGGCGACGACGCACACCGTACACCCCAGCCAATGCCAAGCCGACGAGAGCCAGCGAGCCGGGTTCCGGCACGGTGCCGCCACCACCTCCACCGCCACCACCGCAAGCCGTTGGGCTGGCGGTACACAGGCCGGTGCCGATCAGGTCGATGTGCGAGATGCCGTTGAGCTGCGCACCGACGCCACCCAAGCTCCATGTGCCGGAGAGGTCGGTGCGCGCCAGTTCAACGATGAACGAATCAGGGTTGCTGGCATCGACGTCCCCGGCGTTACCGAAGTGGAATCCGAGGAAGAGCCGTTGGTAGGTGTTCAGAGCACTCTGTGCAATCGACCAGTTTCCTGAAAGCGCGCCATCGACGTATCCGGTGAGCGGGCCATCAACGACAAAGGTTCCTTGATCGCGATCGAGATGAACAGCGCTCAGTGAGCTGTAAAAACTGTCGACGCTCGCCACCTGGGCGGCTTCGTTCTGGTTGCCAAGTGAGGTGGCGCACAGGCCGCCGACCAATCCTGGATCAACCGTTAACACGCGCAGCCCCGGCGCTTGTGTGCAGGTGACGAGTGCTGCAAACGCACTTGAAGACGCCAAGGTCGCGAGAACCAAGGCAATTGCTGAAAAGATTTTGGATGAGTTCACGATGTACTCCTAAATAGGCAGCTTGCTGTAGTTGTAAGCAATTTACGTACCCGTTTGGTAAATCCTTGTGTCCGTTGAATTTTTCCAATCCCGACCCACGCGTGTGTAAATTTTCTCGACGTCTGTGAGTGTGCGATGGCAAGCCGAGCGCGTGGTTTATACGTCACCTTGACAGCCCTGCGCGGCGCGAAGTCCAGCCAGATCATCCGGTGTGCTTCCACAGATCCGCGTCAACTTGGCCGCCGTGAACTTCTCGCTAGCGTTGACGAATTCGTTGAGATAAATATACTTGCACATATACGTGCTTAAGCCAAACAAGGAATCTCGTCATGTCTCAAATCACGCTGTATCTGGACGATGCCACGCAGGCCCTGGTCGACCGCGCCGCGCAGGCCAACGGCGTCTCGAAGAGCCGCTGGGTGGCCGACATCATCCGCAAGCATGCCGCCCATGAATGGCCCAAGGTGTGTTTGGCGCTGGCCGGCAAGTTCGCCGATTTCCCTCTGACCGAAAACGGCGCGGTGGGGCACCCAGCGGCCGATTCGCCACGGCTCGGCTTCTGAGGGCGGATCTTGCTGATTCTTGACAGCAACACCGTCAGCTATTACTTCCGTGGTGACCCCCAGGTGGTGCCGCGCCTGCAGGCACTGCCGCCTGCCGACATCGGCGTGCCGGCCATCGTCGAATACGAATTGCGCTACGGCCTGCTGCGGCTGCCGCCACAAGCTGCCGAACCCCGTTTGCTGGCCTTGACACAGCTGTTGAGGCCGATGCAGATGTTGCCGTTCGACAGTGAATGTGCCGCACAGGCCGCTCGCATTCGCGCCGCGCTGGAGGCTTCGGGCACGCCCATCGGCCCGCACGACACGCTGATTGCCGCCACCGCGCTGCGGTATCAGGCCACGCTGGTGACACGCAATGTGCGCGAGTTCTCCCGCGTGCCGAGTCTGCAGTGGGTGAATTGGCATGACAGCGAGTAACGAAGCGACCCCGCCGCACGCCGCACCGCGACTCAAGGTGCAATCACGCGCAGGCTGGGAAAGTAGGTGCGGAATCGGTTTGCGTCGCGCGTCAGCAATGGCCAGCCTTCGACGGCGGCGTGCGCACCGATGAAGAAATCGGGCAGCACCTGCGCTTTGCTTGCGCCACGTCGTCGATATTGGGCGTACGCCTTGCCCGCAAGAAAAAGTGCGGGCAGAGGAATCTCACGCATCGCAAGGCCGAAGGTGTCGACCACGCGATCAAGCGCTTCAAGCGTCGAAAACGACAGTGAGATTTCGGCGTAGAGCACCGGATTGATCACCAGCTCATGCACCTTGGCCTGCGCTCGCAACCGCCCGACGGACCAGTCGGCCCACTGCGGGTCATCCTGCAGCACATCGACCAGCACCTTGGTGTCGACCAGCAGCATGGGCGTGCGGCCTCAGTTTTCTGAGCGCAGCAACTTCATCAAGTCGTCGGTGCGCTACGCCACGTCGGCGGTGCCTCGAACGGCGTCAAAGCGATCCTTTCG
>JANPNF010000299.1:0-8322 GCA_031427315.1 Burkholderiales bacterium
GCACTCGGCTCGGTGGTGCTGTGCGTCACCGGCGCCGAGGCGCTGTATGCCGACATGGGGCACTTCGGCAAGCGCCCGATCCGCATGGCCTGGTTCGGTTTGGTGATGCCGGCACTGGTGGTCAACTACTTCGGGCAGGGCGCGATGCTGCTGGACCACCCGGAAAACGTGCGCAACCCGTTTTTCGAGATGGCGCCGAAGTGGGCGCTGTACCCTTTAATCGGCCTGGCCACCTGTGCCACGGTGATTGCGTCGCAGGCCTTGATCACCGCGGCGTTCTCGGTCACCAAGCAGGCGATCCAGCTGGGCTACCTGCCGCGCTTGCGCATCGCCCACACCTCCGACAAGGAGACCGGACAGGTCTACGTGCCGTTCGTCAACTGGAGCCTGTACGCCTGCATCGTGCTGGCGGTCATCGTCTTCGGCTCCAGCAGCAAGCTGGCCGGCGCCTACGGCATCGCGGTGACGATCGACATGCTGATCACCACGACGATGACTTTCTTCGTCATCCGCTATGCCTGGAAGTACCCGTGGTCCTTGTGCATCGCCGCCACCTTTTTCTTCTTCGTGGTGGATGCCGTGTTCTTCGCCGCCAACGCCGTCAAGCTGTTCGACGGCGGCTGGTTCCCGGTTGTGCTCGGCGGGGTGATGTTCACGCTGATGATGACGTGGAAGCAGGGCCGCCTGCTGATGCACGACCGGATGCGCGTCGATGCGATCGACCTGAACAGCTTCCTCGATGCGGTGTTCGTCAGCCCGCCCGTCCGCGTGCCTGGCACCGCGGTGTTTCTGGTCAGCGAGCAGGGCCTGACGCCGAACGCGCTACTGCACAACCTCAAGCACAACAAGGTGCTGCACGAGACGAACCTGTTCGTCACCGTGACCCACCTCGAAGTGCCCTGGCTGAGCTTCGACCGGCGCTGCCAAATCGAGGCGCTCGGACGCGACTGCTGGCAGGTGACTCTGTGCTTCGGATTCAAGAACGACCCCGACGTGCCCGCGGCACTGGAGTTGCTGAAGCTGCGCGGCGTGGCGCTGGACCCGATGGACACCAGCTACTTCTTGTCGCGCGACATCGTGATCCCCACGCTCGGCCACGGCATGGCCATGTGGCGCGAGAAGCTCTTCGCCAGCATGCACCGCAATGCCGCCGCGGCGGCGGATTTCCTGCGGCTGCCGACCAATCGCGTGGTGGAATTGGGCTCCAAGGTCGAGATTTGAGGGGCTGCGCCCATGAAACTGCTGTTCGTTGCCGACGCGCTGGAAGGCCTCAACACGGCCAAAGACACCACTTTCGTAATGATGCGCGAGGCCGCCGCGCGCGGCCACGTGCTGCTGGCCTGCCACCCGCGCGATGTGATGTGGCAGCGCGGCGGTCGCGTCACCGCCTATGTGCGTGAGATCACGCTGACGCCAGACGGCCCCGCGTGGTTCTCAGCCCGGCAACAGCCGCCGAACGAAGTGCCGGTTGTGCTGGCAGAGGTCGGCGCAGTCGTGATGCGCAAGGACCCGCCGTTCGACAGCGAGTATTTCTACGCCACCCACCTGCTGGGCCAGGCTGAGCGCGAAGGTGCGCGCGTGTTCAACCGCCCGAGCGCGCTGCGCGATCACCCCGAAAAGTTGGCCATCCTGGAGTTTCCGCAGTTCATCGGCCCGACGCTGGTCACCCGTGACGCGGCCGACATCCGCCGCTTTCACGCCGAGCACAAGGACATCATCCTGAAGCCGCTCGACGGCATGGGCGGCATGGGCATCTTCCGCGTCGGGCCCGACGGGCTGAACCTGGGCAGCATCATCGAAACGCTGAACCGGCACGGTGAACAGACGGTGATGGCGCAGCGCTACTTGCCGGAAATCGTTCACGGTGACAAGCGGATTCTGCTGGTCGACGGCAAACCGGTGCCGTTCGCGCTGGCGCGCATTCCGCAGGGCAGCGAGATCCGCGGCAACCTGGCCGTGGGCGGCAAAGGCGTGGCTCAGCCGCTGAGTCACCGCGACCGCGAGATCGCCGAAGCCATCGGCCCGATGCTCGCCGCCCGCGGCCTGCTGCTGGTCGGCTTGGACGTGATCGGCGACTGCGTGACCGAGATCAACGTCACCAGCCCGACCGGGTTTCAGGAGATCACGAAGCAGACCGGCTTCGATGTGGCCAAGGTGTTCGTGGATGCGCTGGAGGCGCAGCTGACGCTTTGAGCGGCGCGCTTGTTGACGCCGACCGAGCTGCTCAACGTTGTCGATGTGTTTGGCTTGCTGGTGGAGATGGAGCCCGTGCAAGCCTCGCTGCTCGACCGCATTTGCAGCGCCGCGCTGTTCGACACCTCTGCCTTGCTGGCGGCTGGCGGCTGGCGAGTTTGCGAATGCTGCGGGGGTGCAGCGCAGAACGCGTCAGGCCGGCACGTCGGCTAGTACGGCCCGACTCGAAGGCTTCAACTGATCTGCGAGCACAGGCGCGAAGCGCAACACGAACTGCGGCATGATTCACCCATGGATCGCGCGACTGCCTTGCAACTAATGACGGCACACAAACCTGTGCTTTCCGAGCGCTTCGGCGTCGTGCGTCTGACGCTTTTCGGCTCGACCGCACGTGACACCGCTCGGCCGGACAGCGACGTCGACGTGCTCGTCGCGTTCGACGGGCCGGCCACCTCTGATCGGTACTTTGACCTGCAGTTTATCTCGAGGATTTGCTAGGCCGAACGGTCGATCTGGTCACCGAGAAGGCGCTGCGGGAGCGACTTCGACCCTACGTCGAGCGCGATGCCATCGTCGTCTGACCGCGACACCAGCCTCTATCTGGAGGACATGGCGGACTTCTGCGACCGCGTGCTGGAATACACCCGCGGTATGGATGCGGCAGCGCTGTGCGCCGACCCGATGCGGCGCGACGCCGTCTTGCGCAACCTCGAAATGATCGGCGAAGCTGCGACTCACGTGCCCGATACCATTCGCGCCGCTTATTCGGAGATTCCGTCGCGTTCGATCATTGCAACGCGCAACCGTTTGATTCACGCCTACCTCGGCATCGATGCCGACACCGACACCGTGTGAAGCATCGTCGCGACAGACGTGCCGAACCGGCGTGCTCAACTTGCCAAAATCTCCCGTACGCCGCCGACGCCCTGACTCACCCCTCCAACTGTTTCTGAAACACCAGCCCGGCGTGTTCGCGCAGCGCGTGGAACTTGATCTTTGGCCAGTTGGCTTCGATGGCGCGCAGCTCGGGCGCGTATTCCACCAGCACGGTGGGCGCATCGACTGCGTCGTAGGCCACGCGGTGTGAGTTGCCGTCGATGAAGCGTTTGAGCTCGCGCTCGTCGGCGGCCGCGCCGTCGCCGGTTTCGCAAGTGACCCAGCGTGCCACCTGAAAGCGGCTGGGCATGATGCGGGCCTTGCAGCCGTATTCGTGTTCGAGCCGGTGCGCCACCACCTCGAACTGCAGCTGCCCGACCGCGCCCAGCAGCAGCACCGTGCCGCCCACCGGGCGAAACACCTGGATCGCGCCTTCTTCGCCGAGCTGCGTCAGCCCGGCCTTCAACTGTTTGGTTTTCAGCGGGTCGGCCACTTCGACCGAGCGGAACATCTCGGGCGCGAAGAACGGCAGCCCGGTGAACTGCAGCGCCTCGCCTTCGGTCAGCGTGTCGCCCAGCTGCAGCACGCCGTGGTTGGGGATGCCGATGATGTCGCCGGCATAGGCTTCGTCGAGCAGCTCGCGGCGCTGGCTGAGGAAGCTCACCACCGTGTTGGGCCGCAGCTCCTTGCCCGAGCGCACCACCTTCAGCCGCATGCCGCGCTCAAAATGGCCCGAGGCCACGCGCAGGAAAGCGATGCGGTCGCGGTGCGCCGGGTCCATGTTCGCCTGGATCTTGAAGACCACGCCGGTGAACTTCGGCTCGCCCGGCGTCACCACTCGCTGGATCGCCGCACGCTCGCCCGGCGGCGGCGCCAAATCGACCAGCGCGTCGAGCACTTCGCGCACGCCGAAGTTGTTGACGGCCGAGCCGAAGAACATCGGCGTCTGTTGCCCTTGCAAGAAGGCGTCGCGGTCGAACGGCGGCGCGGCGTCGGTCAGCAGCTCGATCTCGCCTTTGGCCTGCTCGTACTGCAGGCCGAAGCGCTCGGCGTAAGCGGGGTTGTCGAGGCCAGCCAGGATCTCGTCGTTGTTGTGGTTTCGATCCTCACCGGCACTGAACACCCGCATCTGCTTTTCGCGCAGGTCCATCACGCCGTGGAACGCCTTGCCCATGCCAACCGGCCAGGTGAAGGGCACCACCTCCATGCCGAGCTCGCGCTCGATCTCGTCCATCAGCACCAGTGGGTCTTTCACCTCGCGGTCCATCTTGTTGACGAAGGTCAGGATCGGCGTACTGCGCGCGCGGCAGACCTGCAACAGCCGCCGCGTCTGTGGCTCGACGCCGTTGGCCGCATCGATCACCATCAGCGCGGCGTCCACTGCGGTCAGCACGCGGTAGGTGTCTTCACTGAAGTCTTGGTGGCCCGGCGTGTCGAGCAGATTGATGACGCAGTCGCGGTATTCCATCTGCATCACGCTCGACGCCACCGAGATGCCGCGCTGTTTCTCGATTTCCATCCAGTCGCTGGTCGCATGTCGGCTGGCCTTGCGCGCCTTCACGCTGCCTGCAATCTGGATCGCGCCGGAGAACAGCAGCAGCTTTTCGGTCAGCGTGGTTTTGCCGGCGTCGGGGTGGGAAATGATCGCGAAGGTGCGACGGCGCTTGACCTCTTTGTCAAGCGCGGACGGTGGGGAATCGGTGGACATGAGCTGCAACCCAAGGCGGCAGCCCCAAATTCGGGGCCGCACGATCAAACCCAGGATTATCGGTGGCCGTAGTGCCCCGCCGTGCCTTGCTTCGCAGGCAGATGCAGCGGGAGCGACCCGGAAGGTCGCGCGCGGCACGCATGCGCCGCAGGGCCCGCGCTGGCAACGCTGCCTGGGATCAACGCTGCCGGAGTCGCCAGGAGAGCGCGCCAAGGCCCATCAACATCAGTGCCCAGTGGCCAGCCTCTGGAACCGGCGAGGCAGTGCCGTAGCTGAAGTCGTCGATCGTGAAGGCTTTGCCGGCCGATCCAAATATCTTGAAACCGCCGATGTCGGCCGTGGCGCGGGAAATGCCGACGAAATTGCCGTTGGTGCCGACGCCTTGCTCCAGCAGGGTTTCGTTCAAACCGGAAAACGCGAAATTGGTGTCGGCCGCGATGAACGACACGTTGCCCAGGGCCGGGTTCACCCAAAAGCCGACCTGGGCCACCTTGACTGGAAAATAGATCTCGATGAACGAGGTGTCGAAATTGGTCGTGGCGTCGAAGTCGACCGGCCCCAGCACCTTGTCGCCGGATTTCGCGTCGCCTGCGATTGCGCCGCTCAGGGCGAACAATGCGGGTCGGTTCACACCGACCTGCCCGCCCACTGAAAACTGCACCCCGGCGAGCTGATCGAACACGAACGCGTTCGCACCGATGGCGTTGCCTGCGGTGTAGCTGCTGATGGATTGAGGCGTCCGGCCCGTCACCGACTCGAAATTGTTCACCATGATGCCCGCCTGAAACGCGGCGACGGTGGCAGCATTGCTTGTATTGACCACGGTGGCGATTGAGGCGCCGCTCGACAGGGCGGCGACGGCGCAGAGCAGAATTTTCTTCATGGGGGGTTCCTCCAAGGCAGGGTTGGACCTTGAAGCTATGCGCGACGGCACGCCGCCGCCATCCCTAGCTTGACTGCGCACTGAAAGAACATTCAGACCGGCTGCCTTCAGGGGCAACCGCCGTTCAGGCGTTGGGCGTGGGCACAACGAAGGGTCGAACCGCGCTGATCAAGCGCTCGACATAGGCGTCCTTTTCGCCCACCGGCGCCGCGTGGTGCAGTGCCTGCGCGGCGGCTTCGAGGCCCGCGCCTTTGGCCATCATCCAGGCCGCCAGGTACTGCGAGGCCAGGCAACCCCCCGCCGTCGCGATCGGCCCGCGGGCGTGAAACGGCGCCTCTGTGACGCGCACGCCTGCTTCGACGACCCAGGGCTCGGTGTTCGCGTCGGTGCACGCCGGCATGTCGCCCAGCAGCCCAAGGCGCGCCATCAGCAAAGTGCCCGAGCACTGCCCGCCGATCAGCTGACGCAGCGGGTCGAGCTGCAGGCGGTCGAGCAGCGCGCCGCGCTGGCCGATATCGTCGGCGATCGCGCGGGTGTAGATGCCGCTGCCGAAGATCACCGCGTCGGCCTCGTTGGCGAATTCGAGCGGTTGCTGCGCCTGCACGGTGACACCGTTCATCGAAGTCAGGTGCGAGGTTGGGCCGGTGATCTCGGCCTTCCAGCCGCGCGCGCTCAGCCGGTTCAGCAGGCCGAGCGGCACGAAGGCATCGATCTCGTTGAAGCCGTCGAAGGTGACGATGGCGATGCGCATGGAGGCTCGCCCTTCGCTCAGGTTTCCAGCAGGCTGCGCAGCATCCACGCCGTTTGCTCGTGCACCGTCAGGCGTTGCGTGAGCAGGTCGGCGGTGGGTTCGTCACCGGCCTTGTCAGCCACAGGGAAAATGCCGCGCGCGGTGCGGGCCACTGCCTCGTGGCCTTCGACCAGGATGCGCACCATGTCGAGCGCTTTCGGCGGCGTGGACGGGGCGTCTTTGATTGACGCCAGCGCGCCGAACTGCGCATACGAGCCCGGCGCCGCGTGGCCCAGCGAGCGGATGCGCTCGGCGATCGGATCGACCGCGTTCCACAGCTCGGTGTATTGCCCCATAAACATCAGGTGCAGCGTGTTGAACATCGGCCCGGTGACGTTCCAGTGGAAGTTGTGCGTCGTCAGGTACAGCGTGTAGGTGTCGGCCAGCAGGTGACTCAGACCACCGGCGATGGCCGCGCGGTCTTTCTCGCTGATGCCGATGTTGATCTGGCTCGCCGCGGCGCTGGCCACGAAAGGGGCGGCGATTGACTTCGATTTCTTCACCATCAAGAACTCCTGTGTGTTGCGGACCGGAAGCAGGCACAAGCCATCCGTCGAGTCTATCGGCGTCGATGGTTGCGTGCTCGTGGCGATGCGATCACGACAGTCGCGTCACGCCCTTCAACGGGCAGGCATAGATGGCATTGCGCAGCGCGGCGATCGCCTCGTAGCGCGTGAAGGTGCGCCGCCAGGCCAGCACGACGCGCCGTGTCGGTATCGGCGCCGAAAACGGCACGTAGGTGATGTGCTTGTCGACTTCGGCCGGCACGCTGAGCTGCGGCACCACCGTCACGCCCATGCCCGACGCCACCATGTACTTGATGGTCTCCAGCGAGGAGCCCTCGAAGCTCTTGCGGATGCCTTCGGAGTGGCTGGAGAACTGCGCGTGTTCGGGACACACCTCGAGCACGTGATCGCGAAAACAGTGCCCGGTACCGAGCAGCAGCATGGTCTCCTTCTTCAACTCGTCAGCCGGGATGCGCTTGCGACGCGCCAGAGGGTGCTTCTTCGGCACCGCGACCATGAACGGCTCGTCATACAGCGGCGCGACCGCCAGGCCAGTGTCGGGGAAGGGCTCGGCGATGATGGCGGCGTCGAGCTCGCCGGTGCGCAGCATCTCCAGCAGCTTGACGGTGAAGTTCTCCTGCAGCATCAGCGGCATGCGTGGCATGCGCTCGATGGCCTGGCGCACCAGGTCGGGCAACAGATAGGGCCCGACGGTGTAAATCACGCCGAGTCGCAGCGGGCCCGACACCGGGTCTTTGCCGCGGCGCGCGATCTCCTTGATGCCGGCGGCCTGCTCGATCACCGTCTGCGCCTGCCGCACGATCTCGTCGCCCAGCGGCGTCACGCTGACCTCATTGCTGCCGCGCTCGAACAACTTCACGTCGAGCTCTTCTTCCAACTTCTTGATCGCCACACTGAGTGTCGGCTGCGACACAAAGCAGGCTTCAGCGGCGCGGCCGAAATGGCGCTCGCGGGCCACCGCGACGATGTAGCGGAGTTCAGTCAGGGTCATGGTGTCATTCTCGCGCCGGGGACTTGTTCAGCGTTGCCTCAGGCCTTCAGGTAATCCGCCTTGCTGCCGAGCCAGCGCAGCACCTGGCGTTCGGCCGCGTCCTGATGCTTTTTCAACATCACTTCGGCCGCGGCCCGTGCCGCGTGCAGCAGCGGCAGGTCGTCATTCAGGTCGGCGAAGCGCAGCAGCGCCGCGCCCGACTGCCTGGCACCCAAGAATTCGCCGGGGCCGCGGATGGCCAGATCGCGCCGCGCGATCTCGAAACCGTCGGTCGTCTCAGCCATCGCCTTCAGCCGCGCCTTGCCGGTGTCCGACAGCGGCGCGGCATAGAGCAACACGCACACGCTGGCCACC
>JANPNF010000300.1:0-9521 GCA_031427315.1 Burkholderiales bacterium
CAGCCCAGCGAAGCGCGCGGCCAGCAATTGCAGGTCTTCCAGCCATGCGGGCGCGTTCATCGCACCACCCCGGCCAATTGCAACGCGAACCCCGCTCTCTGCCGCCCAGGCTCCTAGCAACCCGCTCGGCGCTGGCGCCACAGGTCAGCGCGGTGGCCGTCCTGCAGCCGGTGGCTCAAAACCGTTGACTGGATCGCGGCCCGACACACCCGGCGCGGCAGCGGGTGCAAATTGCGGAATGATGAAGCCGCCTTGCGGCAAGGCGCCGGTGGCAGCGGCCGACAGCGGCGGCAGCTCCAGCACGAACGAGGTGGCCGCGTCGTTGCTGTTGAGCGCCGAAGCCACGGTGGCGGTGCGCTGGCTGACTTCGCGCAGCATCAGATCGCCATCGATCGCTGCGCCGACGCGGTAAACACGCGGCGGGTTGCCATCGACCGAAATCAGCGCCAGGCCCTGCTCGCTGAAGTGTTTGGGCGCCACCACCCCACTCAGCCGGAACCGGCTGCTGATCTGCGGAGCGGCCTCGACCGCCACCACATTTGCTTGCGGGGCGGCACCCAGCAGCCTCGACACATCGGCGTTGGCCGACGCGCCAGCATCCATGGCCACCACCAGCGCCGATGACGTGGTGGGTCGCGCCAAAAGGCGGGTGCCCCAGAACACGCAGGTTCCGGCGACCAACGCCCAAACGAGGAATGCGACCGAGCGAGACAACATGCCCCGATTATCATGCGCCGCGATAGCTGCGCATTCGGGCCGCGGCCAGGATGGCGACATGTCAAAGACGGATTCCGTGCCTCGTTCACGCGCTTGTACAGCGCCGTTGTCGGTGCAGCTGTCGGTACCGCTGTCGTTTCCCACCTCGCAGCGCCTCAGACACCACCGCACCATCGGCTTCACCTTGATCGAGCTGATGGTGGTGCTGGTCATCATCGGCGTGCTGGCCGCGCTGATCGTGCCAAACGTGCTCAATCGCGCCGACGACGCGCGGGTCACCGCCGCCCGCACCGACGTCAACAACCTGATGCAAGCACTCAAGCTTTACAAGCTGGACAACCAGCGCTTTCCCACGGCCGAACAAGGCCTGAGGGCGCTGGCGACCAAGCCCACGGCGGGCGCGGTGCCACCGAACTGGAAGCCCTACCTGGACAAGCTGCCGAACGACCCGTGGGGTCGGCCGTACCAATTCGCGAACCCCGGCGTCAAGGGCGAGATCGACGTGTACAGCCTGGGTGCCGACGGCGTGGTCGGTGGTGACAACAACGACGCTGACATCGGCTCGTGGCAGTGAGCGGGTGGCCGCGCTGACTCCCGCCACGCCGTCGCTCAGTGCGACGCGTTTGCGTGCTTCCGGCTTCACGCTGATCGAATTGATGGTGGTGGTGGTGATCATCGCGTTGGCGTCGGCAGTCGTGAGTCTGGCCTTGCGCGACCCGTCGGAGACCCGGCTCGAAAAAGACGGTGCGCGCCTGGCCGCGTTGTTTGAATCGGCCCGCGCCGAAGCGCGCGCCTCGGGGCTGGCCGTGCGATGGGTGCCGCGATCGATCGCCACCGACAGACCCGTCGCGGGCGAAGGGCCTGTCGATTTCACCTTCATCGGCCTCCCGACCTCGGCCGGGTTGCCGCAGCGCTGGTTGTCGGAGGGTGTCAGCGCCAGTGTGATCGGTGCGCCCGACGTCGTGCTGGGCCCCGAACCGCTGATCGGTGCGCAGCGCCTCACGCTGCGCTTAGGCGACAGCCGGCTGACGCTCGCCACCGACGGTCTGGGCCCGTTCGCCGTGTTGGGCGACGAACCGCCATCGGTGTCACGGTGAGCTTTTCCGGCACGCCGCACCCCCGCCACGCGCATGTCGGCACCTGCGTGCGGCGCCCAGTCGGTGGCTTCACGCTGATCGAGGTGCTGGTCGCGTTGGTCATCGTCGCGGTGACGCTGGGCGCGGGCATCAAGGCAGCGGGCGCACTGCTGAACAACGCCCAACGGCTGACTGAGATCAGCGAGGCGCAGTGGTGTGCCGACAACCAACTGACCGGACTGCGGCTCGCCAAGGTGTTTCCCGACGTCGGTACATCGAGCTTCAGCTGCGAGCAGTTGGGCCACCGCTACGCCGGCACGTTCACGGTGGCGCCGACGCCGAACCCGAATTTCCGCCGCGTTGACACGCAGATGAGCAACGACGCCGGCCAGCCGCTGCTGACGCTGTCGGCCATCCTGCCGAACCAATGACCCGATTGCGCCACCTGCCCACGAGCGCCGCCTATTGCGGCTTCACCTTGGTCGAGGTGCTGGTGGCACTCGGCATCATGGCGACGCTGGCGGTGATGGGCTGGCAGGGCATCGACGGCATCGTGCGCACGCGCGACGCCAGCCAGGCGCGGCTCGACCACACGCTGCGCCTGGGCACGGTGCTCGCGCAGTGGGAGCAGGACCTGGCCTCGCTGCAAGAAGCGGATGCCGTGCCGGCGCTCAGCTACGACGGCAAAACGCTGCGGCTGACGCGGCGCACCGACGACGGCATGCAACTGGTCGCGTGGTCATTGACACCCGCCATCGGCGCGGCACAGACCGACGCGAGCAACAACCAATGGATGCGCTGGGCCGGGCCCTCGGTGATCGGCAGCGCGGCCTTGCAGGACAGCTGGTTGCGCAGCCAGTTGCTGCAAAGCAATGACCCTGGCCTGCTGCGCACGCTGGGCGGGGTGTCGCAACTGCAGCTGTACTGCTACCGCGGCAATGCCTGGAGCAACTGCCAATCCAGCGGCAACGTGGTGGCGGCCGCACCACCCGCCAGCGGCGCGAGCGGCGTGCCGGCTACCGTTCGCACGGTGCTGCCATCCGGCGTGCGGCTGGTGCTGACGTTCGCGGGTGGCAACGGCCACGACGGCACGCTGACGCGCGACGTGGCCCTCGGGCCCCAAGCGCAATGAATCCCATCAAGCGCGCGGGCTGCGGGGCTCCACAACAGCGCGGCGCGGCGCTGCTCACGGCGATGCTGATCGTCGTGCTGGTCAGCAGCCTGGCCTCGGCGATGGTCTGGCAGCAGTGGCGTGCGGTGCAGGTGGAAAGCGCCGAACGGGCACGCACGCAGTCGGCGTGGATCTTGTTGGGCGCGCTCGACTGGGCGCGGCTGATCCTGCGCGAAGACGCCCTCTCCGGCGGCGCCACCACGCTCAGCGAGCCGTGGGCCACACCGCTGGCCGAAGCGCGGCTGTCGAGCTTTTTGGCCGCCGACAAGAGCAGCACCGACGACGGCCCCGAGGCATTTCTGTCGGGCCAGATCACCGATGCGCAGGCGCGCTACAACCTGCGCAACCTCATCGGTGACGACGGCAAGGTCGTGCCGGCGGAGCTGGCCGGGGCCAGGCGCCTGTTCGAGTCCGTCGGTGTGGCGCCCGACCAGGCCGATCGGCTGGCCAGCGGGCTGCGCGAGGCACTCGCGCAGCCGGGCAGCGAAGGCCGCTCGGCGACGCCGCCTTTGCTGCCGCGCACCGTGGCGCAGCTGAGCTGGCTGGGCGTGGACCGCGACACGCTGCGCCGCATCGCGCCTTTTGTGGTGATGCTGCCGCTGCGCACGCCGATCAACCTGAACACGGCCTCGCGCGAAGTGATCGCCGCCAGCGTCGACGGGATGGACCTGAGCGCCGCCGGGCGGCTGGTGCAAAACCGCCAGCGCACGCCGTTCAAGTCGGTGGCCGCGGCACAGGCGCAAATCCCAGCATCGCTGGCACTCGATGCCTCGCGGGTCGATGTGCAATCGAACTACTTCGAGGTGCGAGGTCGCATCCGCCTGGGTGACCGGGTGCTTGAAGAAGTCTCGCTGGTCAGGCGGCGCGGGCTGGAGGTGCTGCCCTTGCAGCGCCAGCGGGTCAACCTGCAAGATGCCACGCCATGACCCCCGACTAAACTGAATGGCTGACCATCCGGGCACCGTATCCTGATTCATGTCCCTCCTCGCCATTTCACTGTCGCCACGTTCCCGCCTGCGCAGCCGCCATGCCGACGTGGCCGCAGCGGGCACATCGGCAGCCGATGACGAAGTCGATTACTGGCTCAGCAGCGACGGCTTCACGCTGCAGACGCAAGGCCGCTGCTCGGTGGCGCTGCTGCCCAAGGCCGACAGCGTGATCGCCGTGGTCAGCGAAGGCGACATCGCCTGGCACCGCATCACGCTTCCGAAGGCGCCGACCGCACGGCTGCGCGCTGCCCTCACCGGCGTGCTCGAAGAGGCTTTGCTCGACGATGCCGACGCCACACACCTGGCGCTCGCACCGGGCGCCGTCGCAGGCCTTCCGACCTGGGTCGCCGCGGTCCATCGCGCCTGGCTGCGTGGCGAGCTGGCCGCGCTGGAGCGGCACCGGGTGTTCGTCGACCGGGTCGTGCCGATGGTCTGGCCCGACACCCCTCCCAGCGGATTTTTCAGCGAGGCTGGACGCGCCGCCACGGTCGATGGCAGCGGCAGCCCGCGTCAGGATGTGGCGTTGACTTGGTCGAATGCCGACGGCGTGGCGACGCTGCGCCTGCAAGGCGGGTTGGCGCGCGCCCTGCTGCCGGCCGAGCTGCCCGCCGATGCCCGCTGGACAGCAACGCCCGAAGTCGCCACCGCCGCCGAGCGCTGGCTGGGCCTGCCGGTGACGGTGGTGTCAGCCGGTGAACGTGCATTGCAAGCCACCCGCACGCTGTGGAATTTGCGCCAGTTCGACCTGGCCGCGCGTCACCGTGGCACCCGCGCGGCGCGCGATGCGTGGCGCCGCTGGCTGAGCCCGGGCTGGCGACCGGTGCGTTACGGCCTGCTGGCCTTGCTTGCGGTGCAGGTGATTGGCCTGAACGCCTGGGCCTGGCACCTGCGGTCGGCGCTGAATTCACAGCGGCAGGCGATGGTCTCGCTGTTGCAGACCACGTTTCCCCAAGTCAGCGCGGTGCTCGACGCGCCGCTGCAGATGCAACGTGAAGTCGACGGTCTGCGCGCCAGCGCCGGTCGCCCGTCGGCGGTCGATGTCGAGCCGATGCTGGTGGCGGCGGCCACCGCCTGGCCGGACAGCCAGCCGCCCGTGGACAACCTGCGCTACGAGTCGGGCCGGCTCACGCTGGCCGCCACCGGCTGGAGCGAGGCAGAAATCGCGCAGTTCCGCAACCAGTTGCGGCCGGCCGGCTGGCAGGTCGAAGCTGCTGAAGGCCGCATCAGCCTGAGCCGTCCGGCAGCCGGAGCAGCGCCATGAATCGCCCGGCCAGCGCGCAGGTCGGCCCGCCGAGCGGCAGAGGCAGCCGCCTGCTGCCGGCCTCCTGGATCGCAGCACGCGACACATTGCGCGCCCGTTGGACGGTGCTGGCGCAGCGCGAACGCGCTGGGGCAGCCGGTGCTGCCGCACTGATCGGCGTCTTGTTGTTGTGGAGCGTAGCGGTTCAACCGGCCTGGCGCACGCTGCGCGAAGCCCCTGCCCGCATCGACCAGCAAGGCGCCCAGCTGCAAAACTTGCAGCGGCTGGCCGCCGAAGCAGCCGAGTTGCGCGCCATTGCACCGGTCTCGACGGCGCAGGCCAGCGCTGCTCTGCAAGGCGCCGTGGCGCGACTCGGCGGACGCGCCACGCTGCAATTGCAAGGCGACCGTGCCGTCGTCACCGTCAATGGCCTGGCCGGCGACGAGCTGCGCGACTGGCTGTCCGAGGTGCGCAGCGCGGCGCGCGGGCGCGCCACCGAGGTGCAGTTGACGCGCGGTGCGCAGGGCTACGCCGGCACGCTGGTGCTCAGCTTCGGGAGCAGCCGATGAAGCGCTTGCCGGCAAGCCGCCTGAGTTTGCAAACCCGCTGGGGCGAATCGACCTATGCCGAAGCCGCCTGGGGCCGTGCCCGCGCTGGTGGCGTGCGTTGGGGCCGGGCGGGGGCGATCAGCGGTGCGCTGATCGCGGGGGTGTGCTTTGCACCGGCCAGCTGGCTGGCCGATGCGGTGTCGGCAGCGACCCAGCAGCGCCTGATGCTCGCCGATGCGCGCGGCAGCATCTGGTCAGGCAGCGCGGTGCTGGTGCTGACGGGCGGAGCGGGCAGCCGCGATGCCGCCGCCTTGCCCGGGCGCCTGGCCTGGACCACCCGGCCACGCGGTCTGGCGCTGGAGGCGGTGCTCAGCCAGCCGTGCTGCCTGCACGGCGACGTCAGCCTGCTGTGGGCGCCCGCTTTCGGTGGCCACACCGTGACGCTGAGGCCTCCTGGTGACTGGGTCGGCCAGTGGCCCGCCGCCTGGCTGGCCGGGCTGGGCACGCCGTGGAACACGCTGCGCCTGGGCGGCACCGCGCGGCTGCTGTCGACAGGTCTCGCCATCGAATCAGTGCAAGGCCGCTGGCGGCTGGCCGGTGGGCTGGCCATCGAGCTGATGCACGCATCGTCCCGGCTGTCCACGCTCGACACGCTCGGCAGCTACCGGCTGTCAGTCCAGGGTGAGCCGCTGAGTGCACCGCGCCGGGCCGCCCGTGACAACGCATCGTCAGGCACGGCACAAATCACGCTATCGACGCTGGAAGGTGCGCTGCTGCTCGGTGGCAACGGCAGTTGGGGCCTGGCCGGGCTGCGCTTCCAGGGCGAGGCGAGTGCCGTCGACCCCAACGACACAGCACTCGGCAACCTGCTGAACATCATCGGACGGCGCGACGGCGCGCGGTCCGTCATTTCGATCGGATAGCCATGAATGCTCGTGCCTCCAGACCTCTGCTGCCGCGCTGCTGGCCGCGATGCGCGTCACGCGTCGGCACCGGTGTAGTGTGTCTGCCGCTGTCGCTGCTGATGTCACCGCTGGGTACTCTGCCCACCGCGGCGCAGGCACAGACACAGGCGAGCGGAACAGGCGCTGCTGCCAGCCGCTTCCGCGGCGAGCCGGTGACGTTGAACTTCGTCAACGCCGACATCGAGGCGGTGTCGCGGGCGATGGCGGCCATCCTGCGACAGCAGTTCATCGTCGACCCGCGTGTCAAGGGCACGATGACGCTCTACAGCGAACAGGCGCTGTCGCCCCGCGACGCTTACCTGAACTTCCTGGCCGCACTGCGCGGCCAGGGCTACACCGTGGTCGAGGTGGGCGGGCTGTTCAAGGTGGTGCCCGAAGCCGACGCCAAGCTGCAATCGGGCACGGTGTCGGTGGGCGAGGTGAACCGCCGCGGTGACCAGGTGCTGACGCAGATCTACCGGCTGACGCACGAGAACGCGAACAACCTGGTGCCGGTGCTGCGCCCGCTGATCAGCCCCAACAACACCATCAACGCGAACCCGGGCAACAACACGCTGGTCATCACCGACTACGCCGACAACCTGCAGCGCATCGGCAAGATCATCGCCGCGATGGACACGCCGTCCGCGGGCGATGTCGAGGTCATCACCTTGAAGCACGCGGTGGCCAGCGACATCGCGGTGCTGGTGCAGCGCCTGACCGACACCACGGGCGGTTCGGCGCCTGCGGTGCCGGGCGGAACCAGCACCTCGGTGCTCATCGATCCGCGAAGCAACTCGCTGCTGGTGCGCGCGCCGAACCCGGCGCGGCTCGCGGCGATCCGCTCGCTGGTCGACAAGCTCGACCAACCGACGCAAGGCGGCAACGCGGCCGGCAACATCTGGGTCGTCTACCTGAAGAACGCCGACGCCACGAAGCTGGCTGCCGTGCTGCGCGCGGCCTACAGCGGCAGCGGTGCCTCCGGTGGCAGCAGCGGTGCGAGCCCTTCGACCGGCGGCGCCTCCACGCAAAGTCTGGTCAGCGCACTCAGCGGCCAAGGCGGCCAGAGTGGCTCCACCCAGGCCACCTCACCGGTGACGCCTTCTGCCGGTCCGTCAACCGGTGGCTTCGTGCAGGCCGATCCGGCGACCAACGCACTGATCATCACCGCGCCCGAGCCGATGTACCGCCAGCTGCGCGCGATGATCGACCAGCTCGATGCGCGCCGCGCGCAGGTGTTCATCGAGACGATGATCGTCGAGGTCTCTGGTGACGACTCGGCCGACTTCGGCTTCCAGTGGCAGGCACTCGGCAACGTCAACGGCCGCTACATCGGTGGTCTGGGCACCAATTTCGGCGCCGGTGGCACCAACATCAAGACCAACGCAGCAGCCGACACGGTGATTGGCGCGCTGGCAGGCATCGGGCCGGGCTTCAACATCGGCGTGGTGCGCAAGATCGGTGACAACTTCGGCCTGGCCGCCATTGCGCGCGCCCTGCAGTCGCGCGCCGACACCAACATCGTCTCGACACCGAACCTGGTGACACTCGACAACGAGGAAGCGAAGATCATCGTCGGCAGCAATGTGCCCTTCATCACCGGCCAGTACACCAACACCGGCGGTGGTGGTGGCTCGACGGTGAGCCCGTTCCAGACCATCGAGCGCAAAGACGTCGGCATCACACTGCGCATCCGCCCGCAGATCGGCGAGAACGGCACGGTGCGGATGACGCTGTTTCAGGAGTCGTCAAGCCTGGCTTCGGGCACGGCGCCGGGCACGTCTAGCGCCGGGCCGACCACCAACAAGCGGTCGATCGAGTCGACGGTGGTGGTGGATGACGGGCAGATCATCGTGCTCGGCGGGCTGATCGAAGACACCGTCACGGTAGACAAATCTCAAGTGCCGATTTTGGGTGACATCCCGTACCTCGGCGCGCTGTTTCGCAGCGAGTCGCGCACCAAGAAGCGCACCAACCAGATGGTCTTCTTGCGCCCGGTGGTGATGCGCGATGCGGCAGCGTCGAACAGCCTGTCGATCGACCGCTACGAGCTGCTGCGCGGCGAGCAAAAGAACGTGTTCATCCCGACCAACCCGTTGCTGCCGATCAATGGCGTGCCGGTGATACCGCCGCTGAAGACCGTAGAAGACCCGACGCAACCGATCTCACCGCCCTCGACTCGCCCGCCACCCACCGGGCCCGCTCCGACCCCCATCACGCCCGCCACGCCGACAGGCGCGAACTGACCCGAGCCGCGACACGTCATGGCCAGCCGTCACCCCCTGCCGTACAGCTACGCGCGCGCTCACACCGTGCTGCTCGAAGACGAGGGCGATCGCCTGGTGCTGTGGGCGCCCGAATCCGTCTCGCTGTCGGCGCTGGCCGAGGTGCTGCGCCGCTACGACGTCGATGCGCTGGAGCGCGAAGCAGCCAGCACGCTGGCCAACCGAATCGCGGTGGCTTACGCGGGCAGCGAGTCGAGCGCCGCCACGGTGATCGGCGAGGTCGAAAGCGCGGTCGATCTGAGCCGCATGATGCAGGAGCTGCCGGCGATCGAAGACCTGCTCGAAGCCTCGAACGACGCGCCGATCATCCGCATGCTGAACGCGCTGCTGACGCAGGCCGCGAAGGACGGAGCCAGCGACATCCACATCGAACCGTACGAGCGCTCAAGCTCGGTGCGCTTTCGCGTCGACGGCACGCTGCGCGAGGTGGTGCAGCCGAACAAGGCGCTGCACGCCGCGCTGATCTCGCGGCTGAAGATCATGGCCGAGCTCGACATCTCCGAAAAGCGCCTGCCGCAGGACGGCCGCATCTCGCTGCGCATCGGCGGCCG
>JANPNF010000301.1:0-2370 GCA_031427315.1 Burkholderiales bacterium
GGTTGCCATCGACCAGTACTCGAAAGGGTGTGAGCCGCAATCCCTCAACGGCCCGACGCATGGCGAGCAGGGTGGCTTGCAGGCCTGGCGGAAGGTGACCTTGGGCGCCTCCATGCCCGCTGGCAGCGACGCCTTCAGGCCGACCAGCGCATCTTCGATGGCTTTCGTCAGCGCGATGGTGTCGGCCGTGGGTTGCTTCTGGATGCCCAGGATGACGGCCGGTTTGCCCTCGAAGCCGGCGTCGCCGCGCTTGGGCGCCGCGGCGAAGATCACCTCCGCGATCTGACGCATCAGGATCGGCTGGCCGTTCTTGGCGGTCAGCGCCAAATCCTTCAGGTCCTCCAGCCGTGAGGTGCGGCCCAGGTTGCGGATCAGAACCTCACGGCCGTTGATTTCGAGGAAGCCGCCCGAGGTGTTGGAGGAAAAGCCCTTGAGCGCCGCTTCAAGCTGCTCATGCGTGATGCCCAGCTCGGCCATGCGCTGCGTGTTGGGCTGCACCTGGAACTGGCGCACCTCGCCGCCGATGGGGATCACCTGCGCAACGCCGGGCACGGACAGCAGCCGCGGCCGCAGCACCCAGTCGGCGTACTCGCGCACGGCCATGGCGCTGATCTTTTGCGGATCGACCGGAATCGCGATCTGCAGGATCTCGCCCATGATCGAGCTGATCGGGCCCATGCGTGGCACGGCGCCGCCGGCCAAGGCTTCTTCCATCGACGACAGCCTCTCGGACACGAGCTGCCGCGCGCGATAGATGTCGGTGCTCCAGTCGAAAGTGACGTAGAGAAAAGACAAGCCAGCCGACGATGTCGAGCGCACCGACTCCACGCCGGGCAGACCGTTCATGGTGGTCTCCAGCGGGAAGGTGATGAGCTGCTCCACCTCTTCGGCAGCCATGCCGCCGGCCTCGGTCATGATGGTGACGGTGGGCTTGTTGAGGTCGGGGAAAACGTCCACCGGCGTGCGCGCCAGCGTGAACGCGCCATAGGCCATCAGCACCACGCTGGCGATGATCACCAGCAGCCGGTTGCCCAGGCTGTTGTCGAGCAGCCACTTGAACATGTCAGCGCACCTGGTTGATCAAGGTGGCGCCATGCGTGGCAACCCGGTCGCCGGCCTTCAGACCGGACGTCACCGAGACGGTGATGCCATCCAGCGCTTCGGTTGTCACCGCGCGGGGCTCGAAGCGCTCAGGGGCGGTCTTGACCCAGACAATCGTCTGGTTGGCCGGGCTTTTCATCAGCGCCGCCACCGGCACCGCGATGCCCTTGACCTTGAGCCTGGTCTGCACGAACACGCGCACCGGCTGGCCCACGGCCAGGCTGTTCAGCACAGCGCCTTGGGCGCGGAAGCCCAGTGGCAGAGCCTGCTCGCGCAGGCTGCGCGCCGCGCCAACAAACTGCAGCGGCACGCGCTGGTCACCGATGACCAAGGTGGCGCTGCCGACGTTGACGGCCAGTGCCGGGTCGAAGCTCAGCGCCTCGATGCGCAGGCGGCTCGGGTCGACGATCTCGAAGACCAGCTCGCGTGCATCCACCACCTGGCCTGCCACGGCATGCGCCGACGCGACGACGCCCGACACCGGCGCCACCAGGGCCTCGCGGTTGGACAGGCCGCCGCTGACAGCGGCAATGCGCTCGGCGAGGCTGGTGGCTTCGCTCTGCGCTGACTCGATGTCCTTGCGCGGCACCGTGTCCGACAGTTCAGTCAGCCGGGCCACGCGCTTGTCGGCCAGCGCCTTGGCTGCACGCAGCTCGGCCAACTGCGCCGCCTGGTTGGATCGCTCGATGGGCGTCGCCGAGGGCAGCACGTAGGCCAGCACCTCACCCATGCGAACCGCCTGGCCCGGACTGGGCAGACCCCGCGGGCCCGCTTCGATGCGGCCGGCGTTCATTGGCTGCACCTTGCCGCCAGCGTTGGGGTCCATCAGCACCTTGGCGTTCAACTCCACGGAGCGCGGCAGCTCGCCACTTGCCGTGACCATCGTTCGCACGCCAAGTTGGCGTTGCGCCGGCTTGGGCAGGAACACGCTGCCATCCGGCAAGCGCTGAGGGCCCTGTGGGCTGCCCGCGCTGGGCGCCGCCGCGCCGCCGCCGTGGTCATGGCCTTCGCCGGCCTGAGCTGCTGGCGCGATGGCCAGCGCAAAAGCGAGGCTGGCGATGACCCGAGCAAGGCTCAAGGCGCGCGTCATGCGGCACCACCGACACGGACCTGGCGCGAAGCGATGACGCGACGGCCGGCCATCGTCAGCACCGTCAGTACCGCAAGCACCGCAAGGCCACCCGCCGCCCAAGCGGCGTACTCCTTCCAGGAATGGACGTGAGCGGGCTCGTCGATGTGCGCGGCTTCGTGGATGTCAAGCTCACCCGC
>JANPNF010000302.1:0-1552 GCA_031427315.1 Burkholderiales bacterium
GTGGCGCAGGTACCAGCAGTACATCGGCCCGGGCAGGTTGGTGCTGTCGCTGTTCCAGTACAACAGGTCGAACGGCGGCGGTGTTTCGCCCTTCAGGTAGTTGCCCACCACGTAGTTCCACACCAGGTCGTTGGGGCGCAGGAAGCTGAAGGTCGACGCGAGCTCACTGCCTTTGAGCAAGCCGCCACCCTTCGGACTGTCGGCGCCGATCGAGCGCTCACGCATCCGCACCATCGCCTCGTCGATGAACAAATCGAGGATGCCGGTGTCGGTGAAATCGAGCAGGCTGGTCAGCAGCGTCACGCTGGCGGCGGGTTTCTCACCCCGCGCGGCCAGCACCGCCAGCGCCGTGGCGAGCAAGGTGCCGCCGATGCAAAAGCCCAGCGTATTAACTTGCTCGGCGCCGCTGATGTCGCGCGTCACGGCGATCGCGCGGATCACCGCGTCTTCGATGTACTGGTCCCAGCTCACCTGGGCCATGCTCTCGTCGGCATTGCGCCAGCTCATCACGAACACCCGGTGGCCCTGGGCCACGGTGTAGCGGATCAGCGAGTTGTCGGGTTGCAGGTCGAGGATGTAGTACTTGTTGATGCAGGGCGGCACGAACAGCATCGGCCGCTCGTGCACCTTGGGCGTGAGGGGTTTGTACTCGAGGAGCTGGAACAGCGAGTTCTCGAACACCACCGAGCCTTCGGAGGTGGCCACATTGCGGCCGACCTCGAACAGGCTTTCGTCGGTCTGCGACACATGGCCTTGCCGGATGTCATGCCACAAGTGCTGCAGGCCCTGCGTGATGCTGTCGCCTTTGGTTTCCAGCGCCTTGCGCTGCGCCTCGGGGTTCAGCGCCAGATAGTTGCTGGGCGCCGCCGCATCGACCCACTGCTGCACCGCGAAGCGAATGCGCTGCTTGACCTTCTCGTCGCCTTGCAGCTGATCAGCCATGCCCAGCAGCGTGCGGGCGTTGAGCAGGTAAAGCTGGGCGGTGAAGGCACTCGCCGGGTTTTCCGCCCAATCGGGCGCAGTGAAGCGGCGGTCGCTCAGCACCGGGGCGGGCACCGGCGGCACGGCGGACTTGTCGAGTGCCGCGCCGGCCAGGGCCTGGAACTGTTGCAGCGACTGGTTCCACAGCGCGGTGGCCTGTTGCAGGTAATTGCTCTGCAGCTGCGCGAGCGACGCCGTCGGCGCGGGGTGGGCAGGTTCAGGCTTGGGGTTCACTTGTATCCTCATTCAGCCGCCTGCGTGAGCACACCGGCCTGACTGTGAAGTGGATTGTCGCGCGCACCGCTGACCCCGGTATAGCGACAATCGCGATGCGGCCGATTCACGGCCCGGCCTTGACGGAGCCCGCGATGTACCTGGTGGCGATTGCATGGATGTATGTCGTGCTGATGATGGCGGTGGTCGAAGGCAGCAGCGCGACCGGCACCGTGCTGGGTGCGATTTTCACCTTCGTGCTGTACGGCGCCCTGCCGTTGTCCGTCGTGCTGTACATCCTGCGCACGCCGGGCCGGAAGCGGGCGAGGCTGGCTGCCGAGGCGCCAGCTGCGCTCGA
>JANPNF010000303.1:0-5142 GCA_031427315.1 Burkholderiales bacterium
GATGCTGCTGTACCTGAACGGACCTGACGACGGTGTAGACGGTGGCGACACCCGCCTGTACCGACCCGACGGCAGCGCTCACGATGTGCGGCCCGCCAAGGGATCGGCCCTGTTTTTCCGCCACGGTTTCGGGCCGCAGTCGGTGCTGCATGTCGGTTGCCCCGTGCGCGGCACGGTGCCGAAATACGTCGCGCGGATCAACGTGATGTACGCGATAGCGGCCGACTAGCGCAGCGGGCGCGGTGCACGTCAATCAAACAAGAAAAAAGCCACCGGAACCCGGTGGCTTTGAAATGTTGGCGGAGTGGACGGGACTCGAACCCGCGACCCCCGGCGTGACAGGCCGGTATTCTAACCAACTGAACTACCACTCCAATACGCACAGAGTGCGAAGCGAAATTCCAACGCTCTCTTTGCAGAGAGTGCCGCAAGCGTCGCTCAAACTTGGCGTCCCCTAGGGGATTCGAACCCCTGTAATCACCGTGAAAGGGTGGTGTCCTAGGCCTCTAGACGAAGGGGACAAATCCCGCGTCATGACTTGAACTGCGCGCCGCCGACAACCGGCGATGGACTGCCTGTCGTTGGTGGAGGTAAGCGGGATCGAACCGCTGACCTCTTGCATGCCATGCAAGCGCTCTCCCAGCTGAGCTATACCCCCTTTTGCCGCCAGTTGCGAGCTTGCGGCGTCCCCCGGGGAAGTGATGCAGAGATCGAATTCCACATCGCTTCGCGCTGTTCAAGCGAGACCGCGAGTATAGCCAGATATTCAGGCGATCCGCAATCTGGCAAGCACGACATCACGTGCAAACAGCTCGAGCACCGCGTCGATCGAAGGCGTCTGCGCACGGCCGCAAACCAGCACACGAACCGCATGCGCCAGCGTCGGCATCTTGATGCCGTGGGCGGTGATGACGTCTTTGATCGCGGCGCTGATCGCAGGCTTGGCCCACTCGATCTGGGCAAACCGTTCGCGCAAGCTCTGCAGCGCAGGTTTCACGGTTTCGGTGACGTGCGCGGCCAGGTCTTCGGCATGCGGCGCGACGTCTGAAAAATACATCGCCAGCCAGTCGCACAGCTCCACCGTGGTGGCGCAGCGGTCCTTGAACAGCGCACATAAGCGGACCAGTTGAGCATCAGCCACCACGGCCGTGCCGCGCTCAGCGAATCGCGCCACGACATGCGCCGCCAGCGCCTCATCGGGCAAGACCTTCAGGTAGTGCGCATTGACCCAGTTGAGCTTGGCCGCATCCCACTGCGCCGGGCTTTTCGCCAGGTGCTGGCCGTCGAACCACGACACCAGTTGCTCGCGATCAAACAGCTCGTCATCACCATGGCTCCAGCCCAGGCGCGCCAGGTAGTTGAGCATCGCCTCGGGCAAGTAGCCGGCCGTTTCGTACTGCGTGACGCTGACCGCGCCGTGGCGCTTCGACAGCTTGTCGCCATCGGGCCCGAGGATCATCGGCACGTGGCCGTAGACCGGCAGCTCGGCGCCGAGCGCGCGCAGGATGTTGATCTGCCGCGGGGTGTTGTTGACGTGGTCGTCGCCGCGAATGACATGGCTGATGTCCATGTCCCAATCGTCGACGACGACGCAGAAGTTGTAGGTCGGCGTGCCGATCAACGTGGCCGCATCGGCACCGGGGCGGGCGATGACCAGGTCGTCGAGCTCGGCGTTCGAAATCGTGATCGTGCCCTTGACCATGTCGTCCCAGCTCACTGCACCGCTGGGCGGATTGCGAAAGCGGATCACCGGGCGCGCGCCCTCGGGGATGGTCGGTAGCTTCTTGCCAGGCTCGGGCCGCCAACGGCCGTCGTAGCGGGGCTTGTCGCCGCGCGCGCGCTGCGCTTCGCGCATGGCATCGAGCTCGGCTGGGGTGCAATAGCAAGGGTAGGCGGTGCCGTCGTTCAGCATCTGGCAGATCACCTCGCGGTAGCGGTCGAGGCGCTGCATCTGGAAGAACGGGCCTTCGTCGTGCGCGAGGTTCAGCCAAGTCATCGCGGCGACGATCTGATCGACCGCCTCCTGCGACGAACGCGCCTCGTCGGTGTCCTCGATGCGCAGGATGAAATCGCCGCCGTGATGGCGAGCAAAAGCCCATGAAAACAGCGCCGTGCGGGCCGTGCCCAGGTGCAGGAAGCCGGTCGGCGACGGCGCGATACGGGTGCGAACTTTTCGGGTCATGGGTGAGGCAATGCGCCGGGCATTTTCACAGTGAATTCAGGCCGCGCAGCAGGTCGTCTTTCAGGTCTTCGACGTCGTCCAGGCCGACCGCGACGCGCACCAGGCCCTGCGTGATGCCGGCCTCTTGGCGCTGCACTTCGGTGAGCCGACCGTGCGAGGTGCTGGCCGGGTGGGTGATCGTGGTCTTGGTGTCACCGAGGTTGGCGGTGATCGAGCACACGCGGGTGCTGTCGATCACATGAAAGGCGGCCAGGCGCGCCGCATCGGCTGTGTCGTCGTCCAGCGTACGCGCCTTCACGGTGAACGACAGCACCGCACCGCCACAGCCCGACTGCTGGGCCATTGCGAGGGCGTGCTGAGGATGCGACTTCAGGCCCGGGTAGAACACCTGCGCGACCTGTGGCTGCTGCTCCAGCCAGCTGGCGAGCTGCAGCGCGCGTTCGCTTTGCGCCTGCATGCGGATCGACAAGGTTTCCAGCCCCTTCAGAACGACCCAGGCGTTGAACGCCGCCAGCGTCATGCCGGCGCTGCGCATCACCGGCACGAATTGGTCGTTGATCAGTTGCTCTTTTCCACAGACTGCGCCAGCGAGCACCCGGCCCTGGCCGTCGAGGTACTTGGTGCCCGAGTGGATGATCAAATCGGCACCGTAGTCGATCGGCTTTTGCAGTGCCGGCGTGCAAAAGCAGTTGTCGACCGCCAGCAGCGCCCCGGCACCGCGGGCGACCTCGGCCAGCGCGCGGATGTCGCACACCTCGGTCAGCGGATTGGTCGGCGACTCGGCAAACAGCAGCTTCGTGGTCGGCCGCACGGCGCGCTGCCATTCGGCCACATCGGTCTGCGAGACGAAGGTGGTTTCAACGCCGAACTTTGCGAACTCGCGGCCGAGCAGCGCACTGGTCGAGCCGAACACGCTGCGCGAGCAGATCACGTGATCGCCCGCCTTCAGCAAGGCCATCGCGGTCAGCAAAATCGCCGCCATGCCGCTCGAAGTGGCGATGCAGGCTTCGCTGCCTTCGAGTGCTGCGAGGCGCCGCTCGAACATCGTCACCGTCGGGTTGGTGAAGCGCGAGTAGATGAAGGCCTCTTCTTCGTTCGCGAAGCGCGCGGCGGCGGTGGCCGCATCGGGCTGCACGAAGCTGCTGGTCAAAAACAGGGCTTCGGAGTTTTCGCCCCACTGCGTACGCGGCAGGCCTTCGCGCACTGCCAGCGTGTCGATGCGCAGCCCCGGCGGAAGCTCGGTGCGCGGAATGGTTTTCTTTGCTGCCATCAAGCCTGCTCCGCAGCACTTTGCAGCGCCAACCGCGACCGTGCCGGAGCGTCTTCTTCCTCGCCCTGCGACAGCCGCTGCATGGCCATCACATCGAAGTCGGAGGCCGAGATGTCGCCGGTGATGTAGTGGCCGTCGAAGCACGAGGCCTCGAAGCCGCCGACCAGCGGGTTCAGCGCGCCGACCACCCGCTTCATCGCGTTCACGTCCTGGTAGATCAGCGCGTCGGCGCCGATGAACTGGCGGATTTCCTCGATGCTGCGGTTGTGCGCGATCAGCTCGCTGTTGGTCGGCATGTCGATGCCGTACACATTGGGGAAGCGCACCGGCGGCGCGGCTGAGGCCATGAACACCTTGCGTGCGCCGGCTTCGCGCGCCATCTGCACGATCTCTTTGCTGGTGGTGCCGCGCACGATGGAGTCGTCGACCAGCAACACGTTGCGGTCTTTGAATTCGACGCCGATCGCGTTGAGCTTCTGGCGCACCGATTTCTTGCGCACGCCCTGCCCCGGCATGATGAACGTCCGCCCGACATAACGATTTTTGACGAAGCCCTCGCGGTACGGCTTGCCGATCTTTTGCGCCAGCTGCATCGCCGAGGGGCGGCTCGATTCGGGGATCGGGATCACCACATCGATCTCGCTCGGCGGCATGGTCGAAATCAGGCGCTGCGCCAGCGTTTCGCCCATGTTCAAACGCGCCTGGTAGACCGAGATGCCGTCCATGATGGAATCCGGACGCGCCAGGTAGACGTACTCGAACATGCACGGGTGCAGGCTCGGGTTCTCGGCGCACTGCTGCGCGTGGACCTGCCCTTCCGGGGTGATGAAAATCGCCTCGCCGGGCGCCACGTCGCGCGTCATCACATGCCCAGTGCCTTCGAGTGCTACCGACTCGCTGGCCACCATCACCTGCCGGCCATCAGGCGTGTCGCCTTCGCCAAAACACAGCGGGCGAATGCCGAACGGATCGCGAAACGCCAGCAGGCCGAAGCCTGCGATCAGCGCCACCACCGCATACGAGCCCTTGAGGCGCTTGTGCACCGCCGCCACCGCCTTGAAAACGATCTCGGGCGACAGCGGCAAATCACGCGCCGCCAACGCCAGCTCATGGGCCAGCACGTTGATCAACACCTCGGTGTCGCTGTCGGTGTTGATGTGCCGCCGGTCGATGGTGGCCAGTTCGCGCTTCAACGCCTGTGCATTGGTCAAATTGCCGTTGTGAACCAGCACGATGCCGAACGGCGCGTTGACGTAGAAGGGCTGCGCTTCTTCCTCGCTGTAGGCGTTGCCGGCGGTCGGGTAACGCACCTGACCCAACCCGACCGTACCCGGCAAACCGCGCATGTTGCGGGTGCGAAACACATCCCGCACCATGCCGCGCGCCTTGTGCATGAAGCAGCGCGAATCCTGCATCGTGACGATGCCGGCGGCGTCTTGCCCGCGGTGCTGCAGCAGCAACAGAGCGTCGTAGATCAGCTGATTGACCGGTGCATTCGAGATGACACCCACGATGCCGCACATGCTTTTCGCGCCTCTCGGGTCAGATGGACGGGATCAGGCTGGCAACAGCCGGACCACCTCGACCGGCAAGACCGGCTTCAGGCCGCGCAACACCCCTTCGAGCCACGGACGGCCGACCGATCGGGCCCAGGCGGGGTGCTTGTTCAGCGGCGTCAGGCCGACCAGCG
>JANPNF010000304.1:0-2049 GCA_031427315.1 Burkholderiales bacterium
ATCAGCGGCTCGCCGGCCAGCCCCTGGCCCAGGTAATCGCGCAGGCCGCCCTGGTACAGCCAGGTCTGGGTTTCCGACGGTTTGTCGCCGGTCTTTTCGGTGGTCAGCGTGACGGTGACACAGCGACACCGTGCCGGCGCAAGGCGGTACGAACGAAATAACGAAGCCCAGGATGCACCGCGTGGCCACGTCGGTGGCCAGGGTCAGGTAAGGCTTGCCCCAAGGGCTGGCGATACAGGTCGTCGACCACGACGATGTCCATCGGCGTGTGGTCGATCTGCACGACGTCCAGCGGCCGCTGAACAACGAAGGAACCGGGAGAAATCTTCGGGTCAGCATTGCCCGGCGGCGCCACGCCGCGGCGATGAACCTTGAGACCAGAGGATCGCTTCAGGCGACGATCGATGGCCGGGCGCGAAGGGCAGGGCACGCGCAGCAGTCGACATCTTGCGGCAACCTCCTCGACCAGGTCGACGACGCGTAGCGGCTCGGGCTTCTTGCGCAACGCGTTGATGGCCTCCTCGATGCCTTGGTCCTGCTTAAAAGAAAGCCGCGATGCCAGCGGCTTCCATCCGCGAGTGCGACCGGCAATGGCCGTGGCCTCGTCGATCTCGGCCAGACGTGCGCGGTAGCGGTAGATGGTCGCCCAGTGAAAGCCGAACCGCTGGGCCAGACGTTCGGCTTGCGCCCGGGTCATCGGCGCATCCCCGAGCGAGCGCAAGGCCTGGGCAACGCGCTCGAGCTCGCGCCAACGCTTGTTGGCCACGCCCTCCAGTGCACCAAACGCGCGGCCGCGGATTGGAAGCTACTTCGGGTATGACGTGGAGGCCATTGCAACCGCTCAATGGGAGTGCAACACGAGCGCAGTTTATGCCACCAGTACCGAAAGTGGGTCGCTGTCTATTAGTTCAAAGTCGCAGATAATTCGTTCTTCGACAATCACGCCGAACGTGCCGCCGGGTGGGGCCATGCACGCGCAGGCACTGGGGCAGAATTTCACGTGCGAGCCGGGGGAGACCGAGGCGCAGTTCATCGAGCGCATACGCGCCTGCGCGCTGGCGCAACGCATGTCTGGCAGGCACGGCGTACAGGTGCTGATGGAGGAGATTGATCTGAACCTCTAGTTGGCGGTGCCGTACCCGCCTCCCCACACCGCACTTCACAACCGGTAGCAGCGCTTCCGGACCAAGGCGTGCCAACACAGCGAGACATGAAGGACAGGCTGCGCACGCTGGACTTTGGCCGAACTACCTGCCCCGCGTAGGTGCATGCGGCGGCAGGTGCCGCCCGCGCAATGGCGGCCCACAAAAGTCACCGACTGACTGTCGGTGCACGGCTGCGCGAAGTGCCAACCTTTGACTGCGCTAGGCCCAGTTTCCGCGCTGACGCGCGGCCCAAGTGTGACGACGCCGCCGATGCATAGGAACGATTGTTAATAGGCTAGCCGCGACCAAAATAATAGTTGCCGGTTCGGGCACCGCCGAAGTCGCGGAAATAGAGTAATCGTGTCCGCTCTCGGACATAATTTCGAAGTCGTTCGAAGTTGCCGTCAAGTAGGTGAAAAAACTGTGGGATGAGTCGATAAAAGCGCCGGCTCTGCAGACACCATTGGGACAATTGTTGAACGTGTCGAGTACCGTAGCAGACTGCATATTCATGTACGCTGAAAAGTGATACGTTGACCCGACGAGCAATGTTACGACTTCGTCATGCGTCACATCAAAATTCTCAATGCCACTAGATCCTGGCGGCGGGCCTACGCATTCGGGGCCTCCACCACCAAAGGTTTCCAGGCAATATGTAGAATAGGATATGGGAATGTGGCCGGCGGTCAAGTAATCCAAGGTAACGCCCCCGCGGACGCGCGCAGTAGCGTTCTGAGGGTAGATGGGATCTCCCATGTTCCGACCGTAGTTGCCCGTGACCCTGTAATCCAACTGCACGAAAACTGGTGCGCCGTTTGGTAAAGATGAGCTACTGATCGAAATGTAATCGGCGTAGGCCAGAGCTACTCCCGATGTCGCCTGAAGCGCGAACCCAAAAGCATTG
>JANPNF010000305.1:0-2627 GCA_031427315.1 Burkholderiales bacterium
CGTGTTGCGTTGCTCGGTGCACGAGCGCAGCGTCGGGTCGGCACGCTGAGCGTCGCCCATTGCCAGCGCCAGACCGGGAGCATGGCACCACAGCAGCATCTCGGCAAAGTCATGCAACAAGGCGGCTTGGTGGATGACGGCTGCGTCCGGGTCGCAGCGGTGCACCGCAAACGACAGCGCGAAGTTCGCGGCTCGGTTGGCGCGGCGCAGCACCCCTTTCAATCCGGACAGGGCTTCAGGCCAGTCTGACAGCGTCTCATCGAACACGGGCTGCGGCCCAAACGCTCTGAAGAAGGGCGAGATGCCCATCAATACCAGCGTGGAAGTCACCGTTTCAGGCTCGGTCACCACGCGCGCTGAGCGGTGATTGGCACCGTAGGCCATGACCTTCAAAGTCATGAGGGGGTCGTCGGCAATCATCTCGCCGATCAGATTGGCATCGACATCGTCCTCGCGTTCACGCATCGCCTCCAGTGCGTCTGCGGTGTCTGCCATCACCGGGATCTCGGCGTTGCGGAAGCACGCAACCCAGGCAGCGAGATCGGCCAACGGCCGCGTCAGGCGGGTGAGCTCAGGCGTTGGTGTCGGGTTGGTCATGGGGGGCATGGAGACCAGAGCATGTCTGCACTGCTCACGACTCGTTATCGGTGCGGGCCCACACCGCTTTAGCCCGGATCAACCCCCCTGGCTCAGCGTTTCAACAACGTCGCCTTCAGCGGCAGGCCGACTTGCTGGTTGACGAACTGCACCGTTGCCACCCGGCTCAGATCAACATCACCAGGCGAGTACAGCCCGGCTTTGACCATCTGCTGATAGAAGTCTTGAATGCGCACCGGGTTCATCGCGCCGATGCCCCGCGTCAGCGCCTCGCCCGAATCGACGATGCCCTGCTGCTTCATCAAGGCCACCGATGCCTCCAGTTCGGCAACGCTCATCTCCGAGTTGTCGCGCTTCATCAGCGCGTGCGCTGCGCTGCGATCGCCGTAGAGGTAGTTGACCCACCCGATGATCGACGCGTCGACGAAGCGCTGCACCAGCGCTGGCTGCTTCGCGACCATCTCTATGCGTGCCTCGATCACCGTCGAGTAAGTGCTGAAGCCGTGGTCGGCCAGCAGGTGCACGACGGGCTTGAAGTGCCCCTGGTTTTCAACATAGATCGGCTCGGCCACCGAATAGCCCTGCTGGATCGCCTTCGGGTTCGCGAGGAAGGGACCGAGGTTGTAGTTGTAGGGCTTCAAGGACTCGTCGCGGAACCCATGCATGACTTTCAGCCACTGCCACCAGCTGAACTGCGCGTCTTTCGCGATCAGCGCCAGCGGCGCCGACTTCAGCGCGTCAAAATTCTCGTAGCCCTGGGCAGGGTGGGCGATCAGCGCCTGCGGGTCCTTTTGGAACATGCTGGCCACAACGATGGTGGGCACGCCGTTCTTCACGTTGTCGAAGCTGTGCAAGAGGTTGCCGGTCATCAGGAAATCGATGCGACCTGCTGGCAGCAGAGGCCGGTTGTTCACCTGCGGGCCGCCTTGAATCAGCGTCACGTCCAACCCGTATTTTTTGTACGTGCCGTCTGCGATCGCTTGGTAGAAGCCGCCGTGCGCTGCTTGCGCCTTCCAGTTGGTGGCGAAGCGGACCTTGTCTTCGGCGTGGGCCCATGTGGCCGACAGACAAGCCACGACGACAAGCCAGCGCATCAATGCAACGCGGGTCGGGAGGAGGAAGAAAGGCGACATCAAGGGCTCCTGGATGCGGGCAAATCCCGCGTCTGCTCCAACGCATGCCAGCGCGCCAGCAGCCGACTCGACAGCGCATTCGACGCACCGTGGATCATCAGCCCGGTCGCGACCAGCAACAGCAGGGCGGCGAACATCTTCGGTGTCTCGGTGCGAAAGCTCGCCTCCAGGATGCGCGAGGCCAGCCCGGTTTCCCGCCCCGCCGCGCCAGCCACCATCTCGGCCGTGACCGCACCGATCAGGCTCAGTCCGCCCGACACCTTCAAACCGGCCACGAAATACGGCAGCGCACTCGGCATCAACAGCAGCCGCAGCCGCTGCAGCGGTGTAGCCCGGTACAGGCGGAACAGGTCGCGCAGCGACGGGTCGGCCGCGCGCAGGCCCATCACCGTGTTGGAGAGGATCGGGAAGAAGGCGACGATCCAGGCGCACAACAGCAGCGCGGCAGTGGTGCTGTCGATGTAGATCAGCATGAGCGGCGCGATCGCCACCACAGGTGTCACCTGCAACACCACCGCCAGCGGCAGCAACACCGCTTCGAGCGACGCCGACAGCGCGAACACCGCGGCGATAAGCACGCCGCCGAGGCAAGCCAGTGCCAGCGCGCCGAAAGTGATCTTCAGCGTGAACCACCAACTCAGTGAGAGCGAACCGAAGTTGGCGAGCAGCGTCTGCAACACGAGGCTCGGTGCGGGCAGGGTGTACGACGGAATCTGCGCGATGCGCACCAGCGCTTCCCAGGCGAGCAGCCAGCCGATCACGCTCAGCAGCGGCAGCCATCGCCTCACGCGCTGAGCCCGTTGGCCACCGAGGCGGCTTCCAGCGCTTGCGTCACCGCACGGCAGGCTTGCGCGTAGCGTTGCGAGGTGCGGAATTCGGCGGTGCGCGGTGCGGGCT
>JANPNF010000306.1:0-3856 GCA_031427315.1 Burkholderiales bacterium
GTGGTCGAGATCACCACCAAGATCAGCGTGCGCCTGACCGAGTACACCAAGAACAAGGAATCCGGTGATTTCGTGCCGGCAACCACCTTGGTGGATACCACGGTGGGCCGTTCGCTGCTGAGCGAAATCTTGCCGAAAGGCCTGCCGTTCAGCAACATCAACAAGGCGCTGAAGAAGAAGGAAATCTCGCGGCTGATCAATGTCTCGTTCCGCAAGTGCGGCTTGAAAGAGACCGTTGTGTTCGCCGACAAGCTGCTGCAGGCGGGCTTCCGCCTGGCCACGCGCGCCGGCATCTCGATCTGCATCGACGACATGCTGGTGCCGAAGGAAAAGCCGGGCCTGATCGAGCGCGCCGAGAAGGAGGTCAAGGAGATCGAGCAGCAGTACGTCTCGGGCCTCGTCACGGCCGGCGAGCGCTACAACAAGGTGGTGGATATTTGGGGCAAGACCGGCGACGAGGTCGGCAAGGTCATGATGGCCCAGCTGTCCAAGCAGAAGACCGTTGATCGCCATGGCAAGACGGTGGACCAGGAGTCGTTCAACTCCATCTACATGATGGCCGACTCGGGTGCCCGGGGGTCGGCAGCGCAGATTCGCCAGCTGGCCGGCATGCGCGGCTTGATGGCCAAGCCTGACGGCTCGATCATCGAGACGCCGATCACCGCGAACTTCCGCGAGGGCCTGAACGTTCTGCAGTACTTCATCTCCACCCACGGCGCTCGCAAGGGCCTGGCGGACACGGCGTTGAAAACCGCGAACTCCGGCTACCTGACGCGTCGTCTGGTCGATGTGACGCAGGACTTGGTTGTTATCGAAGACGACTGCGGCACCTTCAACGGCATGAACATGCGCGCGCTGGTCGAAGGCGGCGAGGTGATCGAATCGCTGCGCGACCGCATCCTCGGCCGCGTGACCGCCATCGAGGTGTTGCACCCAGAAACGCAGGAGCAACTGCTCGGCGCGGGCGAGATGATGGACGAAGATGTGCTCGACATGCTGGAGTCTGCCGGTGTCGATGAGGTCAAGGTGCGCACGGCGCTGACCTGCGCCACGCGCTTCGGCATCTGCGGCAAGTGTTACGGCCGCGACCTGGGTCGTGGCGGCACCGTCAACCTGGGCGAAGCGATCGGCGTCATTGCGGCGCAATCGATCGGCGAGCCGGGCACGCAGTTGACGATGCGCACCTTCCACATCGGCGGTGCGGCCTCGCGGGCGGCGGTGGCGTCGAGCGTCGATGCGAAGTCCGATGGCCTGATCGGCTTCAACGCGACGATGCGCTACGTGACCAATGGCAAGGGCGAGTTGGTGGTGATTTCCCGTTCCGGCGAGATCATCATCTCCGACCAGCATGGCCGCGAGCGCGAACGTCACAAGGTGCCGTATGGTGCTTTATTGTCGATCAAGGCCGACCAGCAGCTAAAGGCCGGCACCGTGCTGGCCAACTGGGATCCACTGACCCGACCGATCATCACCGAGTTCGCCGGCAAGGCGAAGTTCGAGAACGTCGAAGAAGGCCTGACGGTGGCCAAGCAGCTCGACGAAGTGACCGGCCTGTCCACGCTGGTGGTCATTGACTCGAAGCGCCGGGGTGCGTTGAAGGTTGTGCGCCCGCAGGTCAAGCTGCTGGATGCGTCTGGCAACGAGGTGAAGATTCCGGGCACAGATCACTCGGTGACGATCGGCTTCCCGGTCGGCTCGCTGATCCAGATCCGCGACGGGCAAGACCTGATGCCAGGCGAAGTGCTGGCGCGCATTCCTGTGGAAGGCCAGAAGACACGCGATATCACCGGCGGCTTGCCGCGGGTGGCCGAACTGTTTGAAGCCCGCACGCCGAAGGACAAGGGCACGCTGGCCGAGATGACGGGCACCGTGTCGTTCGGCAAGGAGACCAAGGGCAAGGTTCGCCTGCAGATCACCGACCCCGAAGGCAAGGTTTACGAAGAACTCGTGCTCAAGGAAAAAAACATCGTGGTGCACGAAGGCCAGGTGGTCAACAAGGGTGAATCCATCGTCGACGGACCGGCCGATCCGCAGGACATCCTGCGCCTGCTGGGCATCGAGGAACTGGCGCGCTACATCGTTGACGAAGTGCAAGACGTCTATCGTTTGCAAGGGGTCAAGATCAACGACAAGCACATCGAGGTGATCGTTCGCCAGATGCTGCGCCGCGTGCAGATCGTCAACGTCGGCGACACCGCCTACATTGCGGGCGAGCAGGTCGAGCGCTCGGAGTTGCTCAACACCAACGAGCGCATGGTCTCCGAAGGTAAGCTGCCGGCTACCCATGCCGACGTGCTGCTGGGCATCACCAAGGCGTCGCTGTCCACCGACAGCTTCATCTCGGCGGCGTCGTTCCAGGAAACCACCCGCGTGCTCACCGAGGCGGCCATCATGGGCAAGCGCGACGAGTTGCGGGGTCTCAAGGAAAACGTCATCGTCGGCCGCCTGATTCCCGCAGGCACCGGCATGGCTTTCCACATGGCCCGCAAGGCCAAGGAAGAGATGGACGACGCCGAGCGCCGTGCCATTGCCTTACAGGAGGCCGATGAACTGGCCGAATCGCAGGCGCAAACGGCCGACGTGGGGGCCGAGTCGGCCGAGTAGGCGGCGCCTTCCCGTGGGGTTGGAGGGCGGCTTCGGCCGCCCTTTTTACGTCTTGCGTCGAACGGCATTCATGCCTGTGCGGCAGCAGTGCCCGTCAGCGCGAACCGCTCGGGCGTCACGATGGCCAGACCCAGCGATCTGGCCGGGCGCGCAAGTTTCAGCAGCGCTCGGTCCCGCGTGATCAGCCACCGTGCTGCGTTGTCGAGCGCCAAATCGACGAATTTTTGATCGTCGGTGTCGGTGCATTGCGGTCGGCGCTGCGGCGACGCTTGCGGCGGCTGTTCGACAGGCGTGCCATGGCGTTCCCAGGTGAGCCACAGCCACGGCAGATTGGGTTGCCAGCGCTTGAAGGCGCCGCGGGCCAGCACATCGGCCAGTTCATCCCGCACCGCCGCGTTGACGATCCATCGCACGTCGCCCAAGACGATGGCCTGGGTGATGGGCTGGCTCGCTGGGTTGTCGAAGACCAGCCAGTCGAGCACCGCGTTGGTGTCGAGCACCAGATTTGGGATCACTACCATATTCTGTCTTTGCGCTTGCCGGATTTTGCCCAGACGAATATACTGGAAAGCTTTTCGGATAGGGGTGCTGCGATTGCTGCTGTGCGCAGCAGGACGCAAGGGCGAGACGCACAGGCGTCGGATGCCATGCTGGTGAGCTTCGCCGGTCGGCCCTCATTGCCGAAGTCAGTGACTTCAAACGGGAACAAGTTACCTATGCCAACCATCAATCAACTCGTGCGTCACGGTCGCGAGACCGAGATCACGAAGTCCAAATCTCCAGCGCTGCAAGGCGGTCCACAGCGCCGCGGCGTGTGCACTCGCGTATACACCACGACGCCGAAGAAACCGAACTCGGCACTGCGAAAAGTCGCCAAGGTCCGCCTGACCAACGGCTTCGAGATCATCTCGTACATCGGTGGCGAAGGGCACAACCTGCAGGAGCACAGTGTGGTGCTGGTGCGTGGCGGTCGCGTCAAGGACTTGCCGGGCGTGCGCTACCACATCGTGCGCGGCTCGCTCGACTTGCAAGGCGTGAAAGACCGCAAGCAGTCGCGCTCTAAATACGGCGCGAAGCGTCCCAAGAAGACGTAACGCTTCGCGGGAAGGAAAACCGGCCTGAGGGCCGGTATCGAATTTGGTCGGCACCTTCGGTGTCGACCGAGTAAGTGGGCAACCCCAGATGTCGGTGGTGCCCGAGGCAACGGTGAAAGCCCGCGCCAACTGAAGCTAAAAAGGAAGAGAAATGCCAC
>JANPNF010000307.1:0-3383 GCA_031427315.1 Burkholderiales bacterium
CCACGCCCAGGTCGATGCGCGAATCGCCCGACAGCAGGAACACATGGCCCTCGCGCACAACCACGTACAAACCATCGTTGCCGGAGGGTTCGACCGTGGCAAACAGGTTGTTCCAATCCACTTCAATGCGGTCAGGACGCGGCGCGATCAGGTTCTGCAGGAAGTCGGGCACCTGATCGAGCAGGCGCGCAGCGCCGTCGCGCCCGATGAAGCCGGCCCGGTCCAGCGGCACGTCCAGCGGCCCCACGGCAAAGAAGGTCGCGCCATCCCAGGTCAGCATAAACAGCCCATCGGCGGCCCGCGGATTTGCCGGATCCGCAGTTGACACCTCGCCAGCCCCAAGCGACGGATCGACGCAATGCCCCTCGCAACTGATATCCATGCCGGTGCCACGGATGCCGACGGTGGAGATGACCGTCTGTACCTGCACCGACTGCGGCGATTTCTTGCCCATCAGCCCGGTGAACAGACGCAAGCCGCCCTTGAGCAGCGCCATCGTCATGCTGTCGCTGGCCTGTGGCCGGTCATAGACATAGGCGTCGATGCGCAGCACCGTCTCAGGATTGAGCGAAACCTTGGACTGGTCCTTGAAGCCAATCACCACAGTCGCGCCCGGCCCGGTGCGAAGGTCGTCGCCCTCGTACAAGGACCCGCCCACCGACAACGGGCGCCTGGGCTGGCCCGGCAGAGCCGCGCTAACCTCGCCAGTGGCTTGCACGACGCGCGCAACCACCGGCGCCTGGGTCACACCGGTGGCGCCGGCCGAGATCTGCGCTGTGCGCGAAGCGGCGCCCGAACTCTCCTCACGGCAATCCGCGCCGCAAATTCTGGCGTCAAAGCTGGTGCCCCGGATGCCGATGGTCGCCACCGCGGTGCGCACCTCCAGGCCCCCGGGATTGCGCTTGCCGATCAAGCCGGTTGCCAAACGCATACCGCCCTTGAACAGGCGCATCAGCGCGTTCTCGGTTCCCTGATCGTGGTTGTAGCGCTCGATGGCGAAGGTGGTGGCTGGCCGCAGCGTGAACTTGGTGCCGTCGCCAAGCGTGATCACGGCAAAACCCTTCTCGGTGGTCGAGATGATGTCACCCTCAAGCACGGCGTCGCCGCGGCCCAGGAAGCGGAAAGCGCTGCCTGGCTGCTGCGCGGTGGCCATGCCCTGCAGGTGGGTCAGCTCGCCGGCTTTTTGCTGAGCCCATGCGGTGCCCGAGGCGAGCGCCAAGGCCAGGCAGATTCCAGCCTTCCCTGACCATTGCGTGCCTGAATCGGCAGCGCAATTCCGCTGCACGTGATGAATGAACCCGACGAGCAATTGAGTCATTGGAGTCCCCATGGTTGGCCTCACGCCAGGGTCAGCAGCCGGCTGCTCGACGCCATGAGGTCTACTTCAATCGACAGCGCCTGTTGTCCAGCCACCAGTCGCCCAAGCAAGTTCGAAGCGTCGACGCCAACTAGGCGGCTTAATGCCGCACCGGTACGTGTATATTCAATAAACTGCGTGGCCTCGACAGGGTCAGTGGCAACCTGCACCGATCGGTGGGTCACGGCGTGCGAGGCCTTGATTGCCTCTGCGTTTGCCGCAGTCCGGGTCATAAGGAACTGACCATCGGCGAGAGCGTGGTTCTGGTGATAGGTCCAGATCAACAGTCCAAACGCGATTTGGACGATCAACGCCAGCATGCGCAGCTGACGCAACGTCTCGCCTCTGGCCTTGTTCATCGTCAATCTCCAGCGGGCCGCTCACCCCAGAAACGAAACCTCATTCTTGGACCGGGGGGCTGCATGCCCTGAACCCGCCGGATCATTGCATGCTAGCGCAATCGCCTGGCAAATGGAACCTCAAGCCTCCAGCCAGCCTCCAGCCTGTCAACCCAAAATAGAAATGTCCCCTTTTCTCCAAGATTGAAATGTCCCCTTTCGGGCAGAGCGTGGAGGGCTTGGATGGCCGTTTTGGTTTTTATCTAAACGGCTGTTTGGCAAGCGAAGCGCGTCAGGCCGTAGGCGCCAAGCCGGGGAGCGGTGGGCAACTGGCGCACCGGCGTACTCGCCGGCTGTCCACACCTTCAGGGTGTGGGCAGGCCAGTTGTCCACGGCGGGCGCGTTCAGCTCAGACTCGTCGCTGCGTTTGCGCCCGAGCGCCTCTGGGCATTCTGCGCAGCCACCAAGGCCTGCAACTGGCGCAGGCGCAGCGACTCTTTGACCAACACGGCATCGACCCGGCCATTGAGCAACTTGTCGTCGGCTACGCGCGTCGCGCCCAAGTGTTGATGGCGCTCAAACGTCTTGAAGGGCAACGCCTCGCAGCCCCAGAGCAACTCAAGAGCGCCGCCCAAGTGTTCGATCACCTTGATGGTTTGCGCGCGCAAGGCGTAGCGCGGTTGCTCGGGACGGGTGATCAGCACCAGCAGTTTGCCCATGAACTGGCAGGTCAGCGTCTTGGACAGCTTGCGCTCAAAGTGATGGGCGCAGATGCGAGCCAGATCCTGCGCATTGCCCTGGTACGCCCGATGCGCATTGGCGCTGTGCGCCGGCACTCGCCCAAAGCGGGCGTTGTGCGCTGCCACATACTGCGGCAACCAGGGAGCCAGGCTCGGACTGCTGCGTACTGCCGATTCGTGGTGGTCACCAAACGCAGGCGCTCACCGCTTCTGAAATATGCGCCGCGTTGGGCACGGGGCTGCTGCTCACGCCATGCAAGCAGAGCGACCGCTTAAGACTGAAAGCGGGTCTACAGATTTCGAAACTGCTTGCCCGAAACCAGTCATCGATCCGTGCAAGTCAACAGTTGGGCCAGGGCTGGCGACGTCATCGCGGCCTCAGATCGCCCTGGGACCGGAGCGTGAGATTGTCCGCGTCAGACGACGAATCTTCAGGATGATCATTTGCGCCGCTCACGGGCAATCAACCATTCGGCTACCGCATAGTTGATGCCCCATCCCGCCGCCATGCAAAGTGCCCGGGCTGGTTCCCCTTGCACACTTGGAAACAAGAACCATGGAAGGTGGGTAAACACCTGTGTTCCCGCGCCAAGCCCGAGCGCATAGCCGCGCATCATCCAGGCTTGGTGACTCGGGATGTCACGTCTTCGGACAGCAGCAAGGCCGAGGCACAAAAAAAGGGCCATCGCCGATCCCACCAGCAGCCGAGTGGCATACACAAACGAACCATCAAATCTGGCGGGCGCCTCGACTCCGGTGGGTAGGAACAGCGTCAACCACAGAGCCGAAAGTGCGGCGACAAGCCCGCAGGGGACCAGCATCCGCCCGCTCGCACGGTGCCAACCGAGGTGGCGGCGGCGCAAGCTGGGGGAGAACTGAAATGCGCCGAAGACGCAAAAGATCATGGAGCTGACAAGGTGCAGCACCACGGGCGACGGCGCCGCGTAG
>JANPNF010000308.1:0-2702 GCA_031427315.1 Burkholderiales bacterium
TGGACGAAGCCGTCGAATTCTGGCCAGACCTCGCCCAGCTGGCTGAAAAGGCGCTCGATCTGCGCGTCGTCGACCACGTCGCAGTCGTAGAGCAGTGTTGAGCCGAAATCAGCGGCCAGCCCGGCGGTGCGCTCTTTGAAACGATCACCCACATAGCTGAACGCCAGCTCAGCGCCTTCTCGGTGGCAGGCCCGCGCGATGCCGTAAGCGATCGAGCGGCTCGACAGCACGCCGGTGATCAACAAACGTTTGCCGGTTAAAAATCCCATGATGTGTTCCAAGCGGTCAAAGGCGGCGGATTCTGGCATGCAGATGCTGGGGCCCTGCGGGCCGCAGCGGCTCTGGTGAATTCGACCGCACTGGGTGTTGCCGGGCCCCAGCCCGCAAGCTACAATGCTGGTTTTCCAGGGCGTTAGGCCAAAAACATGGGCTGGACTCTTCCAGCCCTTTTTTTTTGGGCGATCGGAATACATAAATTCAATTGAGCGAGCGGGGAATCGATAGCTAATGAGCTGGCAAAACGCCGTTGAGACAACCGTGACCGGGCTGGGTTACGACCTGGTGGACACCGAGCGCAGTCCAAAGGGACTGTTGCGCGTGTACATCGACAAACTTCCGGCTATTGATGCGGCGTTTGTGGGGGGCAGTGAGTTCATCACGGTCGAAGACTGCGAACGCGTGACCCGGCAATTGCAGCATGTGTTGGAAGTCGAAAATTGCGCGTACGAGCGCTTGGAAGTCTCGTCGCCGGGGCTGGACCGGCCGCTCAAGAAGCCCGCTGACTACCTCCGCTTCAGCGGCGAGCGGATCGATCTGACGCTCAAGCTCGCGTTCAAGGGCCGCAAGCACTTTCAGGGCGTTTTGGCACCTGCGGATTCGGCGGATGTGGGCTGCCGATTGGTGTTCAACGCCGATGGCGTCGACCAGGCGCTGGATTTTGCTTTCGACGAAGTGCGAGAAGCCCGGCTCGTGCCGGTGGTGGATTTCAAGGGGCGTCGGTTTGCGGCGCCTGCGCAAGAGCCGACCGAGCAGGCCCGGTCGGCCGCAACTGAATCGGATGGAGACCGCAAACGATGAACCGCGAACTGTTGATGCTGGTGGATGCGATTTCGCGTGAGAAGAGCGTTGACCGCGAAGTCGTATTCGCTTCGGTCGAAGCAGCGCTGGCGTCGGCGTCCAAGAAGCTGCACGGCGGCGAAGTCGATATGCGGGTGACGGTGGACCGTGATACCGGTGCCTATGAAACTTTTCGCCGCTGGCATGTGGTCGCCGACGAGGCTGGCCTGCAGTTGCCCGACTCCGAGATCCTGCATTTCGAGGCGCTTGAGCAGATCTCCGACATCGAGGTCGACGACTACATCGAGGAGCCGGTCGATTCGGTGTCGATCGGGCGCATTGGCGCGCAGGCGGCCAAGCAGGTGATCTTGCAAAAGATCCGTGACGCTGAACGCGAGCAGCTGCTCAATGACTTCCTGTCGCGCGGCGAGAAGATCTTCGTCGGCACCGTCAAGCGTCTCGACAAGGGCGATGTGATCGTCGAATCGGGCCGCGTCGAAGGTCGGCTGCGCCGCAGCGAAATGATTCCGAAGGAAAACCTGCGCATCGGCGACCGGGTTCGCGCCTACATCCTCGAGGTCGATTCGACCTTGCGCGGCCCGCAGATCATCCTGTCGCGCAGCGCGCCCGGTTTCATGATCGAGTTGTTCGCGCAGGAAGTGCCTGAGATCGAACAGCGCTTGCTGGAGATCAAGTCGTGTGCCCGCGACCCGGGCTCGCGCGCCAAGATCGCCGTGCAGTCGCACGACAAGCGCGTCGATCCGATCGGCACCTGCGTCGGCGTGCGCGGCTCCCGCGTCAACGGCGTCACCAATGAAGTGGCCGGCGAGCGCGTCGACATCGTGCTCTGGTCGGAAGACCCGGCGCAGTTTGTCATTGGTGCGCTGGCACCAGCGAATGTGCAGTCGATCGTCGTCGACGAGGATCGGCACGCAATGGACGTGGTCGTCGATGAGGAAAACCTGGCGATTGCGATCGGCCGCGGCGGCCAGAACGTGCGGCTGGCTTCCGAGATGACCGGTTGGCGCATCAACATCATGACGGCCGAAGAGTCGTCGGTGAAGCAGGCCGGTGAAAGCGACGTGGTGCGCAAGCTGTTCGTCGACAAGCTCGACGTCGATGCTGAAGTGGCCGACATCCTGATCGCCGAAGGCTTCTCCAGCCTGGAAGAAGTCGCCTACGTGCCGATGCAGGAAATGCTGGAGATCGAAGGCTTCGACGAAGACACTGTGGGCGAGCTGCGCACCCGCGCTAAAGACGCGCTGCTGACAATGGAAATCGCCCGCGAAGAAAGCGTCAGCGACGTCTCGCAGGATCTGCGCGACCTCGAAGGCTTGGACCCCGAGCTGATCCCGAAGCTGGCCGATGGCGGTGTGCACACCCGCGACGACCTGGCCGATCTCGCAGTCGACGAGTTGATTGAAATTTCCGGCGTGGATGATGAGAAGGCCAAGGCGCTGATCATGAAGGCGCGTGAACACTGGTTCACCACCTGAGCTTCTTCCAAACCCACGCCCTCCCAACACACGCACGCTGCGCCGCTAGACCCGAAGCAAGGATTCCACAATGGCCGTGACCACCGTCGCCCAACTCGCCGCCGAGCTGAACCGCCCCGCCGCTGCACTGCTCGATCAATTGCAGTCTGC
>JANPNF010000309.1:0-11522 GCA_031427315.1 Burkholderiales bacterium
GATCCTCGGCTACAACCGCGGACGCTTGCACCTGAAGGACACGGGCCTCGCTGACGGCATCGTCGTGACGCCTTCGCACAACCCGCCGCGCGACGGCGGCTTCAAATACAACCCGCCGCACGGCGGCCCGGCCGGCCAGGAGATCACGAACTGGATCGAAGCCGAGGCCAATCGCCTTCTCGAAGCGCGTCTCGAAGGCGTGAAGCGCATCCCGCATGCCAAAGCGCTGCGGGCCGCAACGACGCACCGTCACGACTTCCTGAACGCCTACGTTGCCGACCTCGGCAACGTGATCGACTTGGACGTGATCCGCGAGGCGGGTGTGCGCATCGGCGTCGATCCAATGGGCGGCGCCGGCGTGCATTACTGGGGGGCAATAGCCGAGCGTTATCGCATTGACCTGACGGTCATCAGCGAGACCGTCGACCCGACCTTCAGCTTCATGCCGCTCGACTGGGATGGCAAGATTCGCATGGATCCGTCGTCGCCACATGCGATGCAACGGCTGGTGGACATGCAGAGCCGTTTCGACATTTCTTTCGCCTGCGACACCGACCACGACCGACACGGCATCGTCACCCAGGGGGTCGGCTTGCTGCCGCCCGATCATTACTTTGCGGCGGCCATCGACTTCTTGTTTCAGCATCGCCCGGATTGGGGGCCGGTTGCGGTGGGCAAGACCGTCGTCAGCAGCCGGCTGATCGACAGCCTCACGGCCCGGCTCGGTCGCCCACTGGTCGAGATGCCCGTCGGCTTCAAGTGGTTCGCCGCGGGTCTGCAAAGCGCCGCGCTCGGTTTTGCCGGCGAAGAGAGTGCCGGTGCCACGTTCCTACGGCGCGACGGATCGGTCTGGACAACCGACAAGGACGGCATCGCCGCTGCGCTGCTGTCAGCCGAGATCACGGCACGCACCGGCTCCGACCCCGGCCAACGTTATGCAGCATTGGCCGCCGAGTTCGGCAGCCCGGTGGCGCGCCGGGTGCAGGCCCCAGCAACGGCACAGCAAAAGAAGCAGTTGGCGGCGCTCAGGCCGCAGCACATCACATCGACCGAACTGGCCGGCGAACACATCGAGAGCATCCTCAGCCACGCCCCGGGCAACGGTGAGCCGATCGGCGGCATCAAGGTCAACACCGCCAGCGGCTGGTTCGCCGCGCGGCCGTCCGGCACCGAAAGCCTCTACAAGATCTACGCCGAGAGTTTCAGCAACGACACGCACCTGCAGCGCATCCTTACCGAAGCGCAGTTGATCGTCGATGCGGCGGTGTTGCAGGCGCGCCCATGACTGCTGGCAGAACAAGGCACAGCCAATGAATTCGAAGCTTGTCAGCAGCATCGACTCCGTCGCTCGTTCGCGGCTGGTGACGATCGACGCCAGCGCGACGCTCGTGGACGCCGCGAGAATGCTCTCGGACACACAGATCAGCCTCGTCGTCGTCTGCGATGCCGCTGGCGTGATGTCGGGTGTCATTACCAAGACCGACCTCGTCCGGCAGATCGGGCATTGCGGGGGCAGCGCCTGCACAAGGCAAGCTGCCGAGGTGATGACCCGCGATGTCGCGTCTTGCCGTCCGGCGGACTGCTTGTCTGATGTCCTGGCGCTGATGCGCGAGCGCGGCTTCGTGCACATCCCCGTCGTCGATGAGGCGGTCAATCCCATCGGGGTCGTCAACGCGCGGGATGCACTGCGGGAGCTGCTGGCGCAAGAGAAGTACGAAGAGTCGCTGCTGCGCGACTACGTCATGGGCGTCGGCTACCGGTGAGGATGTGCCCATGACCCATTCAAACAAAGCTGGCCGGCAGTCTCCATGCGCACACACGTCTTCGGCAGCAACTCCGCCTGAAGGCAATCACCCGCGGACCCTCATGTCGGTCACACCCATCGATACCGACGCCACATGTGGGTTGCCGCAACCTCCGTCATGGCCGGCGCTGGCCTGGTGGCCAGCGCCGTGGTGAGCGACAAGACAGATCACGTTGCGCTGCACAAAAGTACGGCGCTGAAAAGACGCGCTCCTGAGAGCTCCCGACCGACCTACGAACCAAGGAGAGACCATGCCCACACCTCGCGCCGAATCCGGCGAATTGATCGATGTTCAACCTTACGGCGACAAGTTGGCGCAGGCAACATCGTCGACGCTTGTCAGGACCGAAGCGATCGAAGTCATCCGCATGGTGCTTCCGGCGGGAAACAAGATCCCGCGGCATCAGGCGCCGAGCGCGATCACCGTGCAGTGCCTGGAAGGTGCCATCGAGTTCGAGTCGCATGGGCGCACGCAGCTCATGCGCGCAGGCACGATGCTGTTTCTGACCCCCGCAGAGCCACATGCGCTCGAAGCGCTGGAGAACTCGTCGGTTCTGGTCACCAGGCTGGCTCGCAATCGGTAGCATCGGACGGCGCCCGAAATGAAGTCCCAGCCGATAGCCATCGCCGTGAACGCGCACATCGAAACCAGACCAGCGCTCGACATCCTTCTGCAGACGGTGCGGGTCTGCCGCGTGTGCGAAGCTCATTTGCCGCACGGCCCTCGCCCCGTGTTGCAGGCCGGCGCGACGGCAAAGATCCTTATCGTCGGCCAGGCGCCGGGCGCCAAGGTCCACGCCAGTGGCGTGCCTTGGGACGACCGCAGCGGCGAACGCCTGCGCGATTGGATGGGCACCGATGCCCGGACCTTCTACGACAAGTCTTGCGTGGCGATCGTGCCGATGGGCTACTGCTATCCCGGCCGCGGCGCCAGTGGCGACCTACCGCCGCGGCGCGAATGCGCGCCGCTGTGGCTCGATCGGCTGCTCGCGCAGTTGCCTCGAATCGAGCTCACGTTGCTCGTCGGCCACTATGCGCAAGCTCACTTCCTGCGCGGCACGGGCCATGTGTCGGTGACGGCGACTACGCGAGCCTGGCGTGCGCACGCTCCGCGTGTTATCCCGCTGCCGCACCCTTCGCCGCGCAACATCGCCTGGTTCAAGGCCAACCCCTGGTTCGACCATGAACTCATGCCCGTGCTGCGGCATGGCGTCCACAAGCTCGTCGGCGGTTGAAGCGCTGCGGCATAGAAGGGCCGCGCCGGTCAAGGGGGCAGGGCGCGCGACGCCTTCGCCCGCTGCGCGGCCGCATGAGGACGATGGCCGGTGCGGGGTTCTGACGCTCGGCCATTCGACGCGGCCGATCGAAGCCTTCGTGGAGATGCTGCGCGCCCACTGCGTCACTCAGTTGATCGACGTGCGCACGGTGCCGCGCTCGCGCCACAACCCCCAGTTCAACACCGAGACGCTGCCGGGCACGCTCGCCGCCGTGAACATCGGCTACGCGCACGCGCCCGGCCTTGGCGGCTTTCGGCGCACGACGCCGGATTCTGCGAATGCCGGCTGGCGCAACCTGTCGTTTCGCGGTTACGCCGACTACATGCAGACGGCGGACTTTGCAGAGAACCTTGCGAGCCTGATCGAGCTTGCGCGGGGCGACAAGGTCGCGCTGATGTGTGCGGAAGCGGTGCCGTGGCGCTGCCACCGATCGCTGATTGCCGATGCGCTCGTCGTGCACGGCGTTTCGACGTGCGAGATCGTCAGCCCGACGCGGCTGCAGCCGCACAAGCTGACGCCCTTCGCTTGCGTGCGCGGCACGGAGATCACCTACCCGTCGGCCGCTTCGGGCACATCGGTTGCCGCCGACGCGAGTGGTTCCGTCAGAGGCCTGGATCGAGGCGCTAAATGCGAGGTCTTCCCATGAAGCGCTCACCGCGGCCCGTTTTCTTGAACCTGACGCAAATCCGGATGCCCGTGGGCGCGTTGACATCCATCGGGCACCGGATCAGCGGCGTCGTCCTCACGGCAAGCGTTCCTATGGGCGTTTATCTGCTGGATCGTTCGCTGCAGGACGAGCAGGGGTTCGCCCAGGTCGGGGGCCTGCTCAGGCACGGGGCCGCCAAAGTGGCGATAGTGTTCGTGGTCTGGGCGCTTGCGCACCATGTGCTGGCGGGCGTACGGCATTTGTTGAGCGACTTCAGCGTGGGTTCGCCACTACGCCGGGCGCGCCGCAGCGCCTGGTTCGTCAACCTGGGCGGCGTTGCCGTGGCAATGCTCGCGGCCGGCGCCTTGCTATGAGACTCAGGTTCACGGGGTTGGCGGCCTGGTGGGTGCAGCGCACGAGCGCCGTGTGCATGTTGCTCTTCGTCGTGCTCGTGCTCGTGACTTTCTCGCTCAAGCCACGCCTCTCGTATCTGGAGTGGAAAACCTGGGTCAGCAGCCCGGGCGTGTCGATTGCCACGCTTGCATTCTTCGCGGCGCTGCTGTCGCACATGTGGGTGGGCCTGCGCGACGTGCTGCTGGACTATGCGAAGCCGGCCGGTTTGCGCCGTGTGCTGCTCGGCTTGGTGGCTGCCGGTCTTCTGGCCACCGCCGTGTGGGTGCTACTCCTCCTGGTGCGGTTGCAAACCTGACATGCCAAATGTTGACCGGAGCCACCCATGAAGCTTTCAATCTCCCGCTACAACCCCGAGAGCGACAAGGCGCCGTACCTGCAGGACTACGAGATCGATCTCGTCGCCAGCGACCACATGTTGCTTGATGTGTTGCAGCGTTTGAAGCGGCAGGACTCCACGCTGTCGTTTCGCCGCTCATGCCGCGAAGGCGTCTGCGGCTCCGATGCGATGAACATCAACGGCCGCAACGGCTTGGCCTGCATCACGCGCACGAGCACGCTGCGCGAGCCGGTGGTGATTCGTCCGCTGCCCGGATTTCCGATCGTCCGCGATCTGTTCGTTGACATGACGCAGTTTTTCAAGCAGTACGAATCGATCACGCCTTACCTCGTGAATGACGAGTCGCCGCCAGAGAAGGAGCGGTTGCAATCGCCGGCCGAGCGCGACCGGCTCAACGGCGCCTACGAGTGCATTCTGTGCGCCTGCTGCACCAGCCAATGCCCGTCGTACTGGTGGAACCCGGACAAGTTCGTCGGCCCGGCCGGCCTGATCCAGGCCTACCGATTCATCTTCGACAGCCGCGACCGCGCCACCGAGCAGCGGCTCGACGATCTGGGCGGCGACCCGTATCGGCTGTTTCGCTGCCGCACGATCATGAACTGCGCCGAGGTCTGCCCCAAAGGTCTGGAGCCGGTTCATGCGATCGAGGCGATCCGGCTGAAGATCGCCCGGGTTCCGCTGCATCACGGTGGGCTGGAAGTGCACCCGCCCGTATCTCCGAAATGGCCGCAACTCCGGGGAGCGCCATGGCCCTCTCCACGAGACTGATCATCTCGGCTGCCGCATGGAGAGTCAGACGATGAGGGGTGAATCCTGGCTTCGGAGAGATATAGGCTGCCATGTCACGAACCAGGTCAAGTTGCCGATCGGTTGCGTGGCTGAGGAAAGTCATCACGAGGTTTTCCAGTGCAATTACGCGGATCTGCAGCTGTACCAGTTCGGCGTTCGTCAAGGGCGGAACATCCGGCTGCGCTTGACCCGATACGGATGCAGCATCGATGTGGCCACGTCACGCGCCGCCTTCGTTCTCCCACCTCGAAAGCGCCATACGGCGCAGGTTCGAACGGTCAGAGAAATCCGACTCTCGATCAGGCATGGGATCTCACTTGAAGGGTGGAGTTCTCAACCGTAAGGTGACACGGCGCGCCGTGTCAATCTCAAAGCCCGGATGAGAACTGTGCGGGCAGGTGTGTGCGCTGGTGCACAGACAAAACGGCGCCGACATGGCCCTATCAATGTCAAAAGTACGGGTGGCGCTGCCTTTCCCGCGAAGTCGCCAAATGGGTGCCGCCGTGGACCGGGCAGCTCCGGCGACGGCGCGTCACGACCCACGTTCCGAAATTCGTCTCGAAGGCACCCGATGTCTGATTCCTTGACCCCCGACACCCTGCAGAAGATCGACGCCTACTGGCGCGCAGCCAACTACCTGTCGGTGGGGCAGATCTACTTGCAAGACAACCCGCTGCTCGAGCGCCCGCTCACGCTTGCCGACATCAAGCCGCGCCTGCTGGGCCATTGGGGCACGACGCCGGGTTTGAATCTCGTCTACGTTCACCTGAACCGGCTGATCAAAGAAAACGACCTGAACATGATCTACGTCATGGGCCCGGGCCACGGCGGGCCGGGCATCGTGGCAAACAGCTATCTGGAAGGGTCGTACACCGAGCATTACCCGGCCATCGAACGCAATCGCAACGGCCTGCAGCGGCTGTTTCGGCAGTTCTCGTGGCCGCAGGGAATTCCCAGCCACGTGTCGCCCGAGCTGCCGGGCTCGATCCATGAAGGCGGCGAACTGGGCTACTCGCTGGCCCATGCCTATGGGGCGGCGTTCGACAACCCCGATCTCATCGTCGCCTGCGTCGTCGGTGACGGCGAGGCCGAGACCGGCGCACTGGCGGCGAGCTGGCATTCCAACAAGTTCTTGAACCCGGCGCGCGACGGTGCGGTGTTGCCGATCCTGCACCTCAATGGTTACAAGATCGCCAACCCCACGGTGCTGGCGCGCATCAGCCGGGAAGAGCTGACCGACCTGATGCGCGGCTACGGCCACGAGCCGCACTTTGTCGAAGGCGACGACCCGGCGCCGGTGCACCAGGCGCTTGCCGGTGCGCTGGATGCGGCGCTGGTTCAGATCCGCCAGTTTCAACATGATGCCCGCGCGCTGGCCGCGGGGCAGCCTGTTTCACCCACACCAGCACGCCCACGCTGGCCAATGATCGTCTTGTGCACCCCCAAAGGATGGACTGGCCCGAAGCAAGTTGATGGCCAGCAGGTCGAAGGCAGCTGGCGCTCGCACCAGGTGCCGATTGCCGAGTTCAAGACCGGCGGGCATGTGCAGCAGCTGGAGAGCTGGCTCAAAAGTTACCGGCCCGAGGAGCTGTTCGACGAGGACGGCAGGTTCCTTGACGACTTGGCCGCGATGACTCCGACTGGGCGGCGCCGCATGGGCTGCAACCCGCACGCCAACGGAGGCGCGTTGCTGAAGCCGTTGGACATGCCTTCGTTCCACGTCTATGCCGTTGCGGTGCCCGAGCCCGGCGCCGTGGAGGCCGAAGCCACGCGCGTCCTCGGCAGGTTTGTGCGCGACGTGATGCGGCTCAACCTGAAAGCGGCCAACTTCCGAGTCTTCGGCCCGGATGAGACCGCATCGAATCGGCTGGATGCCGTGTTCGAGGCGTCCGACAAGATGTGGTTGGACGGCGTGCAAGCGGGCGACAACCACCTCGGTGCCGATGGCCGCGTGATGGAGGTGTTGAGCGAGCACCTGTGCGAAGGCTGGCTCGAGGGTTACCTGCTCACCGGGCGCCATGGCCTGTTCACTTGCTACGAAGCATTCATCCACATCATTGATTCGATGTTCAACCAGCACGCCAAGTGGTTGAAGGTGTGCAACCAGATTGCCTGGCGCAAGCCCATTGCGTCGCTGAACTATCTGCTCACCTCGCACGTCTGGCGGCAAGATCACAACGGCTTTTCGCACCAGGACCCCGGCTTCATCGACCATGTGGCCAGCAAGAAAGCCGACGTGGTGCGCATCTATTTGCCGCCCGACGCCAATTGCTTGCTTTCAGTCACCGACCACTGCCTGCGCAGCCGCAACTACGTCAACCTGATCATTGCCGGCAAACAGCCCGCGCCGCAGTGGTTGGACATCGACGCGGCCGTGCGCCATTGCGCAACTGGCGCGGGCGTGTGGGAGTGGGCCTCAAGCGCCGATCCATGGGATCCCGACGTCGTGATGGCCTGTGCTGGCGACGTGCCGACGCTGGAAGCACTGGCCGCCGTGACGCTGCTGCGCAGCTATGTGCCCGACATCTGCAACCGCTTCGTCAACGTCGATGACTTGATGGTGTTGCAGCCGCCGTCGGAACATCCCCACGGCATGGCCGACCACGAGTTCGACGCGCTGTTCACCGAAGACAAGCCGGTCATCTTCGCCTTCCATGGCTACCCCGCGATCATTCACAAGCTGACTTACCGGCGGCACAACCACGCCAACATCCATGTGCGCGGCTACCAGGAAGAAGGCACCACGACGACGCCGTTCGACATGGTGGTGCTAAACAGCGTGGACCGCTATCAATTGGCACTCGACGCGATCCGCCGCATCCCCAGGCTGGCGGGCCAGGTGACGGCAGAAACCGCGCGCTTCGAGGCCACCCTGCAGCGCCACAAGCGCTACATCGCCGAGCATGGCGACGACATGCCGGAGATCTTGAACTGGCGCTGGACGCCGTGAGCGAATCACCTTGGCGCGACATCAAAGCCTGGGACATGGCGGCAGCGGCGGCGCTGGCTTACCTGCAATCGTCGCCCCAGGGGTTCACCACGGCCGAGGCGCAGCAACGACTTGATCGCTCAGGCCCGAACCGACTGCCTGAGAAGCCGCCTCGGTCGGCCTGGTTGAAGTTCATCGACCATTTCAAGAACCTGCTGGTGCTGGTGCTGATCGGGGCCGCCATCTTGGCCGGCGCCATCGGCGACATCAAGGACGCGGTGGTGATCCTTGTGGTGGTGGTGGTCAACGCCAGCCTTGGCTTTTACCAAGAGCACCGCGCCGAAGCGACGCTGGCGGCGCTCAAGCACATGCTGGCACGGCACGCCCGCGTGCGGCGTGGCAATGAGGTGCTGCAGGTGGATGCCCAGGCGCTGGTGCCCGGTGACATCGTGTTGCTCGAAGCAGGCGACCGCGTCCCGGCCGATGCGCGCGTACTGGCCGCTCACAACGCGGACGTGGCCGAAGCGGCTTTAACCAGCGAGTCGCATGCCGTGGGCAAACACGCCGGGTTGCTCGCACCCGGCGAGCACCCACTGGCCGAGCGCCTGAACATGGTGTTCATGAATGCGGTGGTCACGCGTGGCCGCCTTGAGGCCGTGGTGTGTGCGACCGGCATGCAAACCGAGATGGGCCGCATCAGCGGCCTGTTGGAGGAGGCCCCTGAGCAGCCCACGCCGCTGCAAATTCAGATCGACGCGTTGGGCAAGAGCCTGGTCGGTCTGGTTGGCCTCATCGACCCGCCACGCCCCGAAGCGCGCGACGCGATTGCGCTGTGCAAGCAGGCTGGCATCCAGGTCAAGATGATCACCGGCGACCATGCCCTGGCTGCAGGGGCAATAGCCCGCGAACTGGGCCTGCACGGCGCAGTGCTGACGGGTGCCGAGTTGGGCCGTATCGACGCGGCCGAGCTGTCGCGCGACATTGAAGAAACTGCCGTGTTCGCGCGCGTCGCACCTGAGCACAAGGTCAAGATCGTGCAAGCGCTGAAGGCGCGTGGCCATGTGGTGGCAATGACGGGCGACGGTGTCAACGATGCGCCTGCATTGAAGTATGCCGACATCGGCATCGCGATGGGCATCACCGGCACCGAGGTCACCAAGGAGGCCGCTGCGATGGTGCTTGCCGACGACAACTTCGCGTCTATCGTCGGTGCAGTCAAGGAAGGTCGAACGATCTACGACAACATCGTCAAGTTCGTGCGCTTCCAGCTATCCACCAGCGTCGGGGCCATCCTCACCGTCTTCTGCGCTCAGTTGTTGAGCCTGCCGATGCCGTTCACGGCAATTCACATCCTCTGGATCGCGCTCATCATGGACGGCCCGCCTGCGGTGATGCTTGGGCTGGAGCCGTTGCGGCCTGGGATCATGAACGAGCCGCCGCGCCGCAGCGATGCACGCATCCTGACCCTGCCGCGTTTGGGCCGCCTGCTGGCCTACGGCAGCACCATGGCGGTGGGCACGCTCGGGGTTTACTTCCATGGGCTGCAAAGTGGTGAGCAGGTCTATGCCTCGACGCTGGCCTTCACCACCTTCGTGCTGTTCCAGTTCTTCAACGTAATGAATGCCCGCTCCGATGTCGGCACGGCTTTCAATCGTCAGCTGTTCGACAACCGCAAGCTCTGGCTGGCGTTGGCAGCGGTCTTGGCATTGCAGGTCGTGGTCGTGAACTGGGGGCCGGCCCAGGCTGTCTTCGATACCGTGTAGTTGAACTTGGGCGACTGGGCACTTGCTACTGGCGTTGCGGCCAGCGTGCTGTTGTTGGACGAAGCGCGCAAGGTTGCGATGCACTGCTGGCGAATGGCTGGCGATAGAAAGTCATTGCAACGCGTTGGAGGCGACCGATGAAAGTCCTGATTTCAGTCGATGGGTCTGAATCGGCACTCGAAGCCGTGCGCCATGCCTTGCATCTGCAGCGCGAGGGCTTGCATGCCAGCTTTGTGCTGGCAACGGTGCAGGAGCCCACTTATGCCTACGAGATGATGCTGGCGCCTACTACAGACGTTCTCGAACGAGTCACCGGTGCCGTTGGCGCGCGTGCGCTAAAAGAGTGCCGAAGCCTTGTTCGAGGCGGCAGGATCGGCCTTCAAGCGAGAACTCGGCTCGGGGCGATCCGGCGCAAACACTGCTCGAGATCGCGCAGCGCTGCTGCTGCGTCGCCGTCGTCATCGGTGCACACGGCAGGGGCGCGCTGCAGAGCGTATTACTCGGATCGAAATAACAAACAGTTATGCAGAGATCTTCGTTGCCTGTCAAGACTGTCAAAGAGCATCCAGGCCCAATAAGCCCTTAACTTTCACGTCACCGAGGAAAACCCCATGCGAATTCTCATGCCCATCGACGGCAGCGCTTACAGCAAGGCTGCGCTGGCTTTCATCGCCTCGCGCAGCACGTTAATCGATAGTCAGCCGGACATCGAACTGCTTAACGTTCAGTATCCGGTGCCGCCGCGTGCCGCACGTTATGCAGGTAAAGAACTCGTACTTTCGCATCACGAGTCCGAGGCAAAAAAAGTCATCCAACCTGCCTTGACCATGCTCAAACGGGAGGGTGTACAGGCGCACGCCAAGAGCGTGATTGGCAGCCCAGGTGTCGAGGTCGGTCGAATCGCGGCCGAAGATGCCGCGGACTTGATCGTTATGGGCTCGCATGGCCACACCGGGTTCAAAAACCTGTTGTTCGGTTCGGTGACGCAAGCGGTGATGGCCTCCTGCATGACGCCGCTGCTGGTGCTGCGCAGTGAGGCAATTCCAAAGAAGGGCGCGCTGAAATTGGGCATCGCACTCGACGGCAGCAAGTATGGGCTTGCCGCAGTTCGCTTTGTCGTCAAGCACCTTGTGCTGTTCGGTCCGGCGCCGACGCTCACGCTGATCCACGTGGTGCCGGACCTGTTGAATCTCCGCATACCGGGCGTTTTCGACGATGCCCCGGTACCCGGCTTTCAACCGGAGCAGGCCGCCGAAATGCAGCGCGCAGCGTTCGAGCGTGCATTCGCGCCAGCGAGAAAGCTGCTGAAAGCGACTGGGCTGCAGCTCACCGAAGCACCTCTGGCGGGCAATAACCCGGGCGATGCGATCGCCGCCTACGCCACGAAATACAAACTCGACATCCTGGTGATCGGTTCCCATGGCGCGGGTGCCTTCATCTCAACGGTGCTCGGATCGGTCGCCACCCGCGTCGCGGGCAAATGCCGCAACGCGCTGCTTTTCATCCAGCAAAAGTAGTCGAACGGCTGACGCACGCGAGCGCACGGTGAACATCCTTGCACTG
>JANPNF010000310.1:0-17144 GCA_031427315.1 Burkholderiales bacterium
GTCAAGTCCAATGGCTTCTGCTCAAGCGCCTGATTGGCGAGCAACCGGTTGACAGCGTGGTGCTGCGATTAGCGCCCGATCCGAAATACGAGTCCCAGATGCCGAGCAAAGAAGATATCCGGCGCTACCGCATTGAGGTTGTCGAAGGCTGGCTCGAGCAGAACGACTGCCAGGCACTTCTGCACAGCTGCGACGTGTTCGTAGCGCCGCGCTGGCTCGAAGGCATCGGCATGGCAATGCTTGGGGCAATGGCCGCGGGCCTAGCGGTACTTGCGCCCAACCGGCCTACGATGAATGAGTACGTCGTGCCGGGCCGCAACGGCTGGTTGTTCGATCCAGCGCAACCGGTACCGATCGACCTGTCTGACTGGCTGGCCCTGGGTCAACAGGCGCAGCGCGACTGCAAGACGGGAGCTGCCGAATGGGGCCGACAGAAGGAGCTGATCTTGCCCTTCGTGATGGCACCCTCACCACGGCGCGAGCGACTGGGATGGAAGCTTCGAGCATGGCTGGGGCGGTGATGTCGTCTCCGCCACTGCCCATGCGGCTCACGCCGCCGCAATTACCGTCAAAGTGGCCTGGCTCCCAGCCGACGCCAACCGAAGGGACGCCCGCTCACGACTCTTTATCGCGCATCACGGTCGTGACGCCGTCTTACAACCAAGCGGCGTTTCTGGAGACCACGATCCGCTCGGTGCTGGATCAGTGCTATCCGGCCCTCGACTATCACGTGATCGATGGTGGCAGCACCGATGGCTCCGTCGAGATCCTGCGGCACTACGAGCCTTGGCTCACCAGTTGGGTGTCGGAGCGCGATGGGGGTCAGGTTGATGCCATTCTCAAGGGGCTGGCGCGGGCACAGGGTGAGTGGTTCAACTGGATCAACTCGGACGACTTGCTGGCGCCCGGCGCGTTGTGGGAGCTTGCCAATGCGGGGGACGCAGACCTGTATGCCGGATGCACGCAGGACTTTCGCGAAGACTGTTTGGAAAAACTGCATGTCAGCCGCAATCTCACGGCGCGCGCTTTTGTGCGAATGCCGCTCGAGCCCCGCGTCCGCCGTACCGGCTGGCACCAACCGGGGACCTGGTTAAAAACGGCCGCGCTGCGTGAGATCGGAATCAATCCGGCGCTGCACTACCGCTTTGATCTGGAGCTACTGATTCACTATTTGCAAAGCTTCCCGCGGGTGCAGTACAGCGACAACGTGTTGGCCTTTTTTCGCCTGCACGCTGATTCGAAGACCGTATCGCAAAGAGAAAATTTCTACCACGAACACCTGCAGATTTTGGAAAAAATCATGCAGGACCCGCAGCAGCATCCCCTTGCTGTCGATGCCCGTCAAGGGCTTGGCAAACTCAAGTGGCGCCACCAACTTCAAGTGATCGAGAATGACGACAATCGCTCGTGCCTGAATCAATTGCTGGCCATCTTTCAGGCGGCCAGTCGCACCCAAGGCGCTTGGCAGATGGATTCCACCTACAAGGCCCTGCACCGGGTTTTGCGGGGCAGCAAGAGACCGCACACGGTGTGATGCGCGCGCTGGGTGACCGCGGTAAATCAACGGCACCCAGCGGCCCACTCACCCGCTCAAACGAAGCCCAGCCGCCTCCGCGTGCCGAAGTTGCGCAGGTTCGGCAAGGTCTCGTCGAGCTGCGCATCGCTGGCGCCGAACCAGCCGAGCAAGGTCGCTGCGTACTGGTCAACCGAGGTGGTGGGGATCCAGCGGCCCTCCAGCTCCCACGGGTCGCTGCCGACGTCGTCGTCGCCGCCCAGCACCAGCTGCGGGTAGCTGCCGTAGGTGGCGCGCCCCTGCACCGCACCGCCCATCACCAGGTGCTGATTGCCCCAGGCGTGGTCGGTGCCGTTGCTGCTGTTGGGCTTGAAGGTGCGGCCGAAGTCGCTTTGCGTGAAGGTCGTGACCGCTTGCCCCAGTCCGAGGTTGCGCATCGCGGAGTAGAAGGCGCCCAGCGCGTCACCGAGCTCCTGCAGGCGGCGTGCATGTTCGCCGTCGGTGGCGCTGCCGGCGACCTGCCCGGCGTGGGTGTCGAAGCCGCCGGCCTGCGCGAAAAAAATCTGCCGGTCGCCGCCCACCGTCGCGCTGCCGGCGATCAGCTTGGCGACCTGGTACAGCTGTCGGCCCAGCGCGGTTGTGATGCGCCCGTTCGAGGTGATTGGAGCAAAGGCGGTGTCGATCGCTGGGTTGGCGCCGCTCGTGCCGGGCTCGATCTTCACCAGCGCGCCCAGCCGTTGCGTCACCAAGAAGGCGTCGCGCTGCATGCGTGCATAGGCGTCGGCCAGCACCGTGTCCTGTGATTGGGCGTACATCACGTCGACTGCATTCTTGATGGCACGGCGCGGCGCCCAGTTCAGATCTTCAGGCTGCAAACCGTAGGCGCCGAAGGTATTGCCAGGGCCGGGCAACACCAGCGTCGATCGCAGCGCGGTCAGCCCGAAGCGTGCATTGCCGCCCACCGAGATCACCGGATTGGCCGTGCCGAGTGCGGTCGACGCCCGCCCGCCCCAACCCGTGCGTTCTTGCGCACGGGTGGTCCCTGTCTCCCACAGTATTTGCTGATCGGAGTGTGAAAACAGGCCGTCGGGTTTCAGTGTGGCGCCGTCCGGCGTGCTTCGGTACTGCGTTTTGGTGAGGGGTGCGTACAGCGGCCCGACGTTGAACACCGGCGCCATGTGGCCCGCCGTTGCGGCCGCCGACAGGGCGCGCAACGAAGGGTGCAGACCGAACTCTGTGCCGGGCAGCGAAACCAGAGAAGCTCGCGGAATGGCCAGCTCGCCGCGCACGGCGCTGTATTGCGCATACCGAGCGGCATCCGTTGGCACCACGGTGTTCAAGCCGTCGTTGCCGCCGTAGAGGAACACGCAAACCAGTGCTTTGTAGTCGGCTGCATGGGCTTGCTGCGTGCCCAGCAGCAAGTTGCCGACACTGCCGAAACCCAGTGCACTGGCGCAGCTGGCACCGGACTGCAACAGCCAGCGGCGACGGGCGTCAAACGTAGGGGTCTTGTTCATTTGAAATCCTTTGGAATTGGTCACCGTTGCACCTGAAAGCTCGGCGTTGCAAAAACAAGGTAGGCGGCTGTTTTCGCTCGGTTGATTCGCCAGTTCTGGCTGTCGGTAGACGCTGTCCACCAAGAAACCGCCTTGATGATTTCGGCCCGCGTTGTCGTGGGCAGCGTCTGACCCGTGGCAATCACCGACAGTCGGTCGACCAGCCTGCCGGCGTCGGCCGCGTCGGCGCTGAAGCGAGACACATCGATCTTGGTGCCGGTGCTGTTGGGTACATCGGGTTCCCGGTCGGAGCCACCCCACTCAAGGAGGTAGGTCAAGAAATTCAACCTTTCCACAGCCGAGACTGCGTTGTGAATGCCGAAGCTCGGCCCGACGAGGGTGGTGCCCGCAACAGGGAAGGTGGGCGAGAAGAAGCTGAACACCGAAGGCGGCCGAAAAATGTGTTAGCGCAGCCCCTCGCCCCACCACCATCCGAGTGCGTCGCCGTCCGTCTGGCCGTTCAACCCGCGCAACACGCCGGTGAACATGAGCACCGGGTCGCGCAACTTGCCGCCTGTGGGCGTCACGGCCGCACTGCGCGCCTCGGCATCGAGCAGCACCGCCGCGACGGTGGCCGCCATGTCCCCGCGCTGGCCGGTGCCGAAGGTGGCGTACTTGCCTGCGGTGAAAGCGGCCGCCACACGCGACACATACGCTGGTGACGGATTGCTGCTGACCAGGTGCTGGATCAGTTGCTTGCCGATGAACGGCGCGGTGTTCGGATGTGCCATCAAGCTGTCGAGCACCACCTCGAGGGCCGCAGGAGCGGTGAGGCCCGCTCGAAGTGAGGTGCCCGACAGCAGTTGGCGCGCGGTGTTGTCGTGCCGCGCTGCGACAGCGACCATGTCGCCGTTGTGAAACTGGCAGTTGGTGCCTTCGGGCCAACAGCCCCAGGCCGTGGCGCCTCCCACCGGGTACGTCCAGCCGGTCAGCGCGTAGGCATAGGCGCGCACCGTGTCGTTGTCGTACGTGGGGGCGCAGGCGCCGCCGCGCAGGCTGCCGTCGGCGTTCAACAAGCAGGTGCCGACCGAGAACAGTTGCAGGAACTCACGCGCGAAGTTCTCGTTCGGTGCTTCCTTGTCGTTGTTGACGTTGTCTAAGAAGTCGCCCATCACCGGCGACAGGGCCACTTTCTTGAGCACCTGCCGGTAGTTTCCGAAGGCGTTGTCCAGCAGCGCGTTCTGGTAGTTGCGCATGCCGTAGGTGCTGTCGGAGTCGATGCCGCTCACCACCACGATCTGTTGCAGCGCAAACGCCACCCGCTGGCGCAACTGGTCGGGCCGCGTGGTGGCGTTGCGATAGAAGTCCCACACCAGGGGGATCGTCGAACTGTTATCGCGCCAGCAATTCGGGCCCGCATTTGCCGGTAAGTCGCAAAAGGCGCTGTCGCTTGTGTTCTGGTGCACTCGGGCGCTGCCGCCGCTGGTGTACCGAGACGAAGGCAGCGCCATTTGCGAACTGATCCAGCCTGCGGCGCCTTTCGCCTTGATCTCGGTCGCCAACGCCTCGGTGTTGCCAAAGCTCGCCTGAATGGCCAAACGAGCGGCGTCGCGTGTGGCGGCGTCGCTCGACACCACCGGCACGGGCATAGGCACCGGCACCGGCACTGGTTTCGGCGGCACGCCAGAGGACACGGTCTTGTAGACCTCGCAGCGCTTGACCGTGCCATAGATCGGATCGCGACCGAACGACGCGTTGGTGCAAACCACGGTGCCGGCGCGTGTCTGTTGAACCCACTTGCCGGTCACGCCGTACCTCACACTTTGTGATCCAGTGGTGCTGAAGCGGCCACCTTCGCTGGCCACCGTGACCCACTGCATCGCCGTCGCTGCCGATGCGGCGCCACTCGCCCCAACGACAGCCAAGAAAGCGCTGCAAACCCACCACCCCGCGGCCCAACGAACAGGCCGGTGCGCCCCTGAGGTCACTCGTATCAACTCGTTTCCTGCGCGCATCGAAATGCCTCCATTTGCTTACAAACCTGCTTGAAATCGTCACTCGCGGACGCTGTTTGGGCCCTGATATGTCAACCTGAAGCGCTGTTGTGTCACCTGCTGTGACCTGATGCACGACGCTCGTGCTGCCGCTTACGGCCGTGGCGATTCATGCACGTGCAATGCCGGTGCAGACGCTTTTTGACAATTGCTTGCACGGCGAGAACGGCAGAAACAAAACACTCCCGGGGTCGGGAATGCTTCGGGGTGTGCAGGTCGCAGGCGCTGCAGCCTCAGGACGAGGCTGCGTTGGAGTTCATGGGAGGCCATTTTTCAGGCGACCGCCGCGCCGGGCGTTGCACCCGGCGCAGAGAACGTGCGGCGCGTGATCGCGCCGCGTCACTCAGACAGCACTCACTGCAGCTTGACGGCTTCGATCTGGATCAGCAGCTTGATGTCGTCAGGAATGATCGGCATGCCGTAGGTGATGCCGAAGTCGGTGCGCTGGATCGTGGTCTCGAAATCGCCGCCACAGACCTCGCGCTTGAGGAACGGGCTGTCGTAGCAGTTGTAGTTCGTGGCCGACAACGTGATCGGCAGCGTCTTACCTAGCACCGACAAGGTGCCGGCGACTGCGGTCACCTTGTCGCCGTCGAAGCTGAACTTGTCACCGACGAACCGCGCCGTCGGAAACGCCTTCGACTGCAGAAAGTTCTCGCCCCTCAGATGGCTGTCGAACAACGCCAGGCCGGTGTTGATCGAGGCGGTGTCGATGGTGATGTCGGCCTTGCCGGTCTTGGCAGCACGGTCGAGGGTGATCGAGCCCTCCTTTTTGTCGAAGCGGCCGCGGTTGGTCGAGGTACCGAAGTGGCGGGCTTCGAAGGTCACGTAGGTGTGTGTGGGCTCGAGGTTGTAGGTGATGCTTTCAGCGTGCGCGATGCCAGTGGCCGCGAGCAGGGCGGTGGAGAGGGCGATCAGGGTGTGGGTTTTCATGATGAAGCTCCGGTGGTGGGGTGTGGAAAGAACGTTGGCAAACGGTGAGGCGGCAGCGGGCTCACAGCCCGCTCATAGCCCGCTAACGCCTGCAAGCGTCAGCCTGAAGCGGACCTGTACCTCGTCGGCGACGACGGAGATGTCCCTCCAGTCGCCGTCGCCGATCCTGAAATCGAGCCGCTTCAGCGTGAACGAACCGGTGGCCGTGGTGAGGCCTGCAGCCTGAGCAAGCAGCACCGGCACGGTCACCGTCTGGCTGCTGCCCTTGATGCGGAGCGTGCCAGTGACCTCGAGCCGGCCTGCGCCGACCGGCTTGACCGCGGTCGAGGTGAACGCGGCCTGCGGATATTTGGAGGTGTCGAACCAGTCCGACTTCAGCAGTTCGGACTCGGTTTCGGCGGTGCCGATGGCGGCGCTGCCGAGGGCGATCGTGAAGCTGATCTTGGCAGCAGCAGGTTGCTTCGGGTCGAACGCGACCTGCGCGTCGAATTGACGAAACCGGCCCTCTACCGGCACCCCCATCTGGCGCGTCATAAAGGTGATCTCGCTTTGCGCTGGCACCAGTTTTTGCTGTGCGTGCGCAGGCACGGCAGCGAACAGCGCAGTGAGCGCCAGGGCGGCGCTCACGGTGGAGGCGGTGGCGAAGCTGAACAAACGCATGGTGTGGTGGTCTCCGAAATGACCGATACGGTGGCGAATCAACCGCCGGCGAGGCGCGGCCACATGCGGGCGATCAGCCCGTCGCGGTCAATGAACTGATGCTTTAATGCGGCCGCCACGTGCAGGGCCGCAACCGCCATCAACGCCCAAGCCAGCCAGCCGTGCACCGGCTTGATCGCCTGGGCCAGCGCTTTGTCGACGGGCAGCAGGTCTGGCAGGGGCAGCACACCGAACCAGATGATTGGAAACCCCGCGGCCGAGCTGTACGCCCAGCCCATCAGCGGCACCGCGAAGGACAGCAGGTACAGCCCGCCATGGGCCAAGTGCGCGGCGCGCTGCTGCCAGGCGGGCATCGGTGCGTCGGGTGGCGGCCGGTGCGTCAGGCGCCACAGTAGTCGACCGGCCGACAAGGCCAGGATGGTGACGCCGGCCCATTTGTGCCAGTTGTAGAGCTTGACGCGCTGCGGCGAGAACGGCAGGTCGGCCATGTACAGGCCCACACTAAAAGCACCCACGATGGCCACCGCCAGCAGCCAGTGCAGCGCGATGGCGGACAAGGTGTAGCGGATCGGGTGGGCGGCGGGCATGGCAGGCTTTGGCTTAACGCGGTGAGGTGTACTGTAGGAGCCGTGCATGGCACCCGGCTTCAGGCCGCTTGATGCGCGCGTTCAAAAACCATGAGGCCGCCATGATTGCGCAGGCCGCATCGCAGCGCACCACCGCCACTCACAACCGACTACCCACCGGGACCAGGCGTCACACCATGCAAGTTCTCAGCACCAACATCGCCACCGCTCGCGAGATGCCGATCCAGGGCCGCCAGGAGCTGACCGGCATCGTCAAGCGCAGCGTCGCTGGCACGGTCGAGGTGCGACCGCTGGGGCTGACCGGCGACGAGCAAGCCGACCTGTCGGTGCACGGCGGCCTCGGCAAGGCGGTCTACGCCTACCCGATCGAGCATTACGCCTTTTGGCAGACGGTGCGCGCGCAGGCCAAGGTGGCCGGGTGGAACGAGCCGCTGCCGCATGGCTTCATGGGCGAGAACCTGACGATCAGCGGCCTGCTGGAGAACCAGGTCTGCATCGGCGATGTGCTGCGCTTTGCGAACTGCGAACTGGCGGTCAGCGAGCCACGCTTCCCGTGCTTCAAGTTCAACGCGGTGATGGGCTTCAACCAGGCCGCGAAGTTGATGGTGGCGAATGCCTGGTGCGGCTTCTACCTGGCCGTGCGTGTGCCAGGCACGCTGGCGGCGGGAGAAATCTTCAAGCTGATCCACGGCCCACGCGAGGTGGGCATCACCGAGCTGTTTCGGTCGAAGCTGGCGTCTCAGGGGTCGTGAAGGTAAGCATCTGCATCGTGGCCCGACCGCGACACGGGGCGCTGCTAGAGTCGATTCGATGCCTGCCCACGGTAGGTGCACCACGCAAACCTCGGGAGATCGTCATGGGCATCATCAGTTTTTTCAAGGAAGCCGGCGAAAAGCTGTTCGGCCACAAAGACGCCGAAGCGGCAGCGGTGAAGGCGCAAAGCACCCCCAGCAGCGCCGAGTTGCAAGCTGCGTCAGTAGCGGCCAATCAAAAAGCGGCCACCGCGATCGAGGCATACATCTCCGCCCAGAAGCTGGCCGCCAGCGGGTTGAAAGTCGCCTTCGATGCAGCGGCAGGCGTGGTCAGCGTGTCGGGCGAAGCCGCCGACCAGGCGACGAAGGAAAAGATCTTGCTGTGCTGCGGCAATGTGCATGGTGTCGCGCAGGTCGACGACCGGATGACGGTTGCGACGCCAGCGGACGAATCTCAGTACCACCTGGTGGTGCGCGGTGACACGTTGTCGGCCATCGCCAAGACGTACTACGGCAATGCCGGCCAGTATCCGAAGATCTTCGAAGCCAACAAACCGATGCTGGGCCACCCGGACAAGATCTACCCGGGTCAGCTGCTGCGCATTCCGGCCTGACCAAGGATCGGGCGGCGCAGCCCGATCATGCGGCTCAGGCGGCGCCGGCTGCCGCTGGGTAATCGGTATAGCCTGCGGCGCCGCCGCCGTACAGCGTGTCCGCGTTCAGTGCCGCCAGCGGCAGCTTTTCGCGCAGTCGTCGCACCAGGTCGGGGTTGCTGATGAAGGGGCGGCCGAAAGCCACCACGTCGGCGTGGCCTTGCCCGACCACATCGATCGCCATCTGCCGGTCGTAGCCGTTGTTGACCATCCACACACCTTGTGGATGGTCCTGCCGATAGCGTTGGCGCAGCGCTTGGTAGTCGAACGGCAGGTAATCGCGCGCGCCGCCGGTGTCACCTTCGATCAGGTGCAGGTAGGCCAGTTTCAACGGCGCCAGGCGCTCGACCACGTGGTTGAACAGACTCTGCGCATCGCTGTCCTGCCCGATGTCGCTGAAGGGCGTGACGGGGCTCAGCCGCAACCCGGTGCGCGCGGCGCCCACTTCGTCGGTGACCGCCTGCAACACCTCGATCAGCAGCCGCGCGCGGTTGGCGATCGAGCCGCCGTAGGCATCGGTGCGGTCGTTGGTGCTGTCGCGCAGGAACTGCTCGATCAGGTAGCCGTTGGCGCCGTGCACCTCGACACCGTCGAAGCCCGCCTGCATCGCGCATGCGGCCGCGTGGCGGTAATCGGCAACCAGGCGCGGCATCTCGTCGGTGCGCAGCGCGCGGGGTGGCGAGACATCGACGAAACCTTCCTTGGTGAAGGTCTGCGCCTTGGCCACTCGCGCGGTCGACGACACCGGCGACATGCCGCCCGGCAGCAGCGACACATGCGAGATGCGGCCCACGTGCCACAGCTGCAGCACGATCTTGCCGTCAGCAGCATGCACCGCGGCGGTCACCTGCTTCCAACCCGCCACCTGCTCGGGCGAATAGATCCCCGGCGTGTCGAGGTAGCCCTGGCCCTCTGGGCTGATCTGCGTCGCCTCGGCAATGATCAGCCCGGCGCTGGCGCGTTGGGTGTAGTACGTGGCCATCAGGTCGGTGGGCACCTGGTGGGCGGCTGCGCGGTTGCGGGTCAGCGGCGCCATCACGATGCGGTTGGCGGCGGCGATGGCGCCGATCTGGATCGGGTCGAACAGGCTGGTCATGGCGGATCCTTGGAAACAGGTGGCGGATTCTGGCGGCCAGGGCTTACGGTCGTTTGACAATCGCGACCTACCGATCGCCCGTTTGGTGTAGCCACTACAGTGCCCGACTGACCAGGGACCCACCGCATGCTCGCTTACCGCCACGCCTTTCACGCCGGCAACCACGCCGACGTGCTCAAGCACATCACGCTGACGCTGGTGTTGCGTTACATGAACCTCAAAGACAAGTCGTACCGCCTGATCGACACCCACGCCGGGGCTGGCGGTTACTCGCTCGAAGGCCAGTACGCGCAGAAAAAGGGCGAGTATCTGCAGGGCGTGGCGCGCCTGTGGGAGCGCGACCCCGCCGAACTGCCCGAAGCGGTTGCCGACTACATGGCGCGGGTGCGCGAGTTCAACCCCGAGGGCCAACTGGAGCAGTACCCCGGCTCGCCGGCGTTCGCGAAGATGCTGCTGCGCGCGCAGGATCAATTGCGGCTGTACGAGCTGCACCCGACCGATCACCGCATCCTCGAAGCTTTTCTGGGGTCGGTGCGGGGTGCCGAGGTGAAAGACACCGACGGCTTTGAGGGCCTGAAGGGCCAGGTGCCACCGTCGTCGCGCCGTGCCGTCGTGCTGATGGACCCGAGCTACGAGGGCCACGGTGATTATTCGAAAGTCATCGCGTCGCTGCGCGAGGCGATCACACGCTTTCCGGAGGGCGTCTACATGGTCTGGTACCCGCAGGTCAGCAAGCTCGAAGCGGCGCAGCTGCCGCGCCGCCTGGAAGGGCTGGCACCCAAGGGCTGGCTGCATGCGCGCCTCACGGTGCAGCAGCCCGATTCGCAGGGCTTCGGCTTGGCGGGCAGCGGCATATTCATCCTGAACCCGCCGTACACGCTGCACGACCAGTTGCTGGCCGTGTTGCCCTACCTGACCGAGGTGCTGGGCCAATACGACGGCGCCAACTACCTGCTGGAACAAAAAACAGCTTGAACCATGACGACACCCGCCGCCTTTGGCCCGTTGGCCGGCCTGAAAGTCATTGAGCTCGGCCAGTTGATTGCCGGGCCGTTTGCCGGCAAGACGCTGGCCGATTTCGGCGCTGAGGTCATCAAGATCGAGCCGCCCGCCAAAGAAGGCAAGCCCGGCGGCGACCCGCTGCGCGAATGGCGCCTTTTGCACAAAGGCACCAGCGTGTGGTGGCAGGTGCAGTCGCGCAACAAGCACAGCGTGGCGCTCGATTTGAAAGACTCCGCATCGCGCCATATCGTGAGGCAGCTGATGGCCGAAGCCGATGTGGTGGTCGAGAACTTCAAGCCGGGAGTGATGGAGGCCTGGGGTTTTGGCTACGACGAGCTGGCACGCAGCAACCCGGGCCTGATCATGTGCCGCATCAGCGGTTACGGCCAGACCGGGCCCTACCGCGAACGGCCCGGCTTTGCCGCCGTGGCTGAGGCGATGGGCGGTCTGCGGCATCTCACGGCCGAGCCTGGCCGCATCCCAGTGCGTTGCGGCGTCAGCCTGGGCGACACGCTGGCCGCGCTGCACGGCGTGATCGGCATCCTGATGGCACTGCAGCACCGCCATGCCACGGTCAGCGTGCAGGCGCCGAAAGGACTCGGCCAGGTGGTCGATGTGGCGCTGTATGAATCGGTCTTCAACTGCATGGAAAGTCTGCTGCCCGAATACAGCGCGTTCGGTGCGGTGCGCGAGCCGGCCGGCTCGGCGCTGCCCGGCATCGCGCCCAGCAACACCTACGCCTGCAACGACGGCTGGGTGCTGGTGGCGGGCAATGGCGACTCGATCTACCGGAGGCTGATGCACGCGATCGACCGCGATGACCTCGGCCGGGACGCCGAGTTGGCGACCAACGCCGGCCGCGTCGTGCGGGTGCAGGAGATCGACGCGGCCATCGGCGACTGGGCGCAGTCGCGCAGCGTGGCCGAGGCGCTCGCCACGTTGCAGGCGGCGCAGGTTCCTGTCGGCCGCGTCTACACCGCCAAGGACATCGCCGAAGACCCGCATTACCGCGCGCGCGGCATGATTGAGCGCATCACCACGGCCGATGGCCTGTCGCTCGACGTGCCCGGCGTGGTGCCCAAACTCAGCCTGACGCCGGGCCGCATCGATCGCCTCGCGCCCACGCTGGGGCAGGACACCGACGCCGTGTTGAAGGCCCACGGCCTGACGCCGCGCGGATGAAGCTGCCGTTCAACCCCGCGGCGCGGGCGCGCCTGATCCCGTTCGCGGTGTTCATGCTGTTGCTGGAACTGCGCGGCATGGCGCCAGCCGATGGCTCGTGGGGCATCGATCCGCGCTGGATTTACGGCCTGACCGTTGTGGTGGTCGGCGTGCTGCTGGCGCTGTGGTGGCGCGAGTACGGTGAGCTGTCGGCACCGTTGTGGCCGTCGTGGCGCGAAGTGGGGCTGGCGGTCGGGGTTGGGCTGCTGGTGTTTGCGGTGTGGATTCAGCTCGATGCGCCCTGGATGCAGCTTGCCCCGCCCACGGCCATGTTTATTCCGCTCGATGCGCAGGGCGGCTTGATCTGGCCGTTGGTGGCGGTGCGCTGGATCGGCGCGGCGCTGCTGGTGCCGGTGATGGAAGAGCTGTTCTGGCGCTCCTTCCTGATGCGCTGGTTTCAAAACGAGACTTTCGAAGGCGTCGCGCCACAACAGGTGGGCCTGCGGGCGATCGTGCTGTCGACCTTTGTCTTCATGCTGGCCCACACGCTGTGGCTGGCCGCCATCGTGGCCGGGCTGGCCTACGCCTGGTTGTACGTGCGCACCGGTCGGCTGTGGGTGCCGGTGATCGCGCATGCAGTGACCAATGGCGCGCTCGGCATCTGGGTGGTGGCGACGGGGAACTGGGCGTTCTGGTGAGGCCTTGCGGTCCTTGCCTGTCGAGGTAACGGCGGCATACAATAACAATTGTTATAACTTCTCGGAGCCACCATGCATGCCCTCAAACTCACCCAGATCGGCAATTCGGTCGGCGTGATCCTGCCGAAGGAAGTGTTGGCACGGCTCAAGGTCGAAAAGGGTGACACGCTGCACTTGACGGACACGCCGGGCGGGATCGCGTTGACACCGCACGACCCCGTGTTCGAGGCGCAGATGTCAGCCGCCCGCGACATCATGCGCAAGCGCCGCGACGTCCTGCACGAACTCGCGAAATGAAGGCGGTGAAAGCTGTCAACGAGCCCTGGGTCTGGATCGACTCAGCCGCCATCCGGGCGGTGCACGGGGAGCAGCTTGCCGAGCACGGTGGCGCACCAGGCACGCGCGACGAGGGCCTGCTCGAATCGGCGCTGGCGCGGCCCATGCAACTCGCGGCTTATGGCGATCCGGACGTCGCCGCGCTGGCGGCCGCTTACGGCTACGGCCTGGCCAAGAACCATCCCTTCATCGACGGAAACAAGCGCACTGCATTCGTCGCTGTCGAATTGTTCTTGGCACTCAACGGATCGGCGCTGACCGCAAGCGATGCCGACTGCGTGATGACCATGCTGGCCCTGGCAGCCAGTGATCTCCACGAAGCCGGGTTTGCTGCCTGGATTCGTCGAAACAACGGCCGCCACAGCGAACTCGTCGCCGTTCCCGCCCCCAAGCCCGCAAAACTCAAACCCCGCGCGCTCGATCGCCCTTGAACTGCACGACCCAGGCGGCGAAACCACCGACATCGAGCGCCTCACGGATTTCGCGCATCAAGTTGAGGTAGTAGTGCAGGTTGTGGATGCTGGCGAGCATCGGTGCCAGCATCTCGCCGCAGCGCTCCAGATGGTGCAGGTAGGCGCGGCTGAAGCCGCCCGCGCAGGCCTGGCAGGTGCAGGTCAGATCAATGGGGCCCTCATCGTTCTTGTAGCGCGAGTTGCGCAGCCGCAGGTCGCCGAAGCGGGTGAACAGATGGCCGTTGCGTGCATTGCGGGTCGGCATCACGCAGTCGAACATGTCGATGCCGGCGGTCACGCCTTCCACCAGGTCTTCCGGCGTGCCCACGCCCATCAGGTAGCGTGGTTTGGCAGCAGGCAGCTTCGGCGCGGTGTGTTGCAGCACGCGCAGCATGTCAACCTTGGGCTCGCCCACGCTCAGGCCGCCGATCGCGTAGCCGGGAAAGTCGAGCTCAACCAGGCTCGCCAGCGACGCGTCGCGCAGGCCTTCGAACATGCCGCCCTGCACGATGCCGAACAGCGCGTTTGGGTTTTCGCCGCGCGCGAACTCATCGGCGCAGCGGCGCGCCCAGCGGGCACTCAGCTCCATCGAGCGGCGCGCTTCGTCTTCGGTGGTGATGTGGCCGGCGGTGTCGTAGGGCGTGCATTCGTCGAACTGCATCACGATGTCGGAATTCAGCGTGCGCTGAATCTGCATGCTGACCTCGGGCGTCATGAACAGCTTGTCGCCATTGACCGGCGACGAGAACTTCACACCTTCTTCGCTGATCTTGCGGGTGTCACCCAGGCTCCACACCTGAAAGCCGCCGCTGTCGGTCAGGATGGGCTTGTCCCAGCGCTCGAATTTGTGCAGGCCGCCAAACTGTTCCAGCACGGCGAGGCCGGGCCGCATCCACAGGTGAAAGGTGTTGCCGAGGATGATCTGCGCGCCCATCGCGTCGAGCGCGCTCGGCATCACGCCCTTGACGGTGCCGTAGGTGCCCACCGGCATGAAGATCGGTGTTTCGACAACGCCGTGGTTGAGCGTCATGCGGCCGCGGCGGGCCTGTCCTTGGGTGGTGAGCACATCAAAAGTCAGCATCGAAGGATTGTCGCCGTGTGCTGTCGCCGCACGCGGTCGCCCTGGGTCGGCCGGCCGGGGCGGCGTTATCCTCGGCGCCGCACGTGAGCGACACGCGCGTCCCCATCGAACGCAAGCCGTCTGCGACACCCTTCACGACACCGCTCCCGCCCATGCGCCTACCGCCCCTGCTCGCCTTGATGCGGCCCCATCAATGGCTGAAGAACGTGTTCGTGTTCGCCGGGCTGGTGTTCAGCCAGTCCTGGCACGACGCCGATCGCGTGGCGCAGGTGCTGGCTGCCTTCGGCGTGTTCTGCTTGTTTTCGAGCGCGGTCTACATCGCCAACGACTGGGCCGACCGGGCCAGCGATGCACTGCACCCGACCAAGCGGCTGCGGCCGCTGGCCAGCGGCGCCGTCAGCCCAGCGGCGGCATTCACGCTCGCCGCGCTGCTGCTGGCCGCTGGCACCGTGCTGGCCCATGGCCCCCGTGTGCTGCTCGGGCTGATCGGCTTGTACATCGCCAGCAACCTAGCCTATTCATGGCGCCTCAAGCGGGTGCCGGTGGTCGATGTGTTCATCATCGCCATGGGCTTCATGCTGCGGTTGTTCGCCGGCACCAGCGGCGTCGGCATCCCGCCGTCGCGCTGGCTGATCCTGACCGGCATCTTCACGGCGCTGTTCCTCGGGTTTTCGAAACGCCGCGCCGAAACCTTTCATGCCGCGGCCAGCCAGCGCTCGGTGCTTGAACACTACCCGCCGGCGCTGCTCGATGTTTATGTTGCAGTGACGATGACGGCCACGCTGATGACCTACAGCCTGTTCGCGACGAGCCCCGAATCGCAGGCCCAGCATGGCGAACGCTTGGTCTACACGGTGCCGATCGTCATCTTCGGCATGCTGCGTTACGCCTTCCAGGTGCACCGCGGGCATGGTGAAGATGTGGCGCGTGACCTGCTGCGCGACCCGTGGATCGTCGCGGCGCTGATCGGCTGGTTGCTGGTGTTCATCGCCCCCTCGTTGTCGGTGATCGCATGAACCCCGAGTCTGCGAGCTTGTCACTGCCGCGCTGGCTGCTGATCGCTGGCCTCGGCTCGCTGCTGTTTCGCGGCTGGCTGTCGGTGGCCTTGCCGATCACCGGCGACGAGGCCTACTTCTACTGGTGGGGCGTTTACCGCGACGGGGGCTATTACGACCACCCGCCGATGGTCGGCTGGCTGATCGGCGCCATGCGCGCGGTGCTCGGCGACACGCTGTGGGCGATCCGCTTGCCGGTGTTGCTGTTGCCTGTGGCCGTCGGCGGCCTGCTGTGGTGGGCGCTGGCCGCAGTCGATCGCACGCGGGCGGCGTGGGCGGTGCTGCTGGTCTGGCTGGCGCCGATCAACTGGCTCAATGTGCTGATCACCACCGACACGCCGTTGATCTTCTGGTCGGTGGCGTCGGCCTGCTGCCTGCTGGTCGCTGAGCGCCGGCCGCGCCTCGATGGGCGGGCGTGGGGCCTGTATGCGCTCTCGGGCGTGCTGCTCGGCGCGGCCTTCCTGTCGAAGTATTTCTCGGTGGTGCTGGGGCTGGCCTACTTTGTGCACTTTGCGCTGTTCCGTCGTGAGCGCTTCGCCGCCTTCGCGCTGCTGCTGCTGTGTGCGCTGCCAGGACCGGCAATCAACATCGCGTGGAACATCGAGCACTGCTGGTCGAACATCATGTTCAACCTGATCAACCGCAATGCGGGCGAGGTGTTCACCTGGAAGAAGCCGGCGACCTACGTGGCAATGATGGCCTACCTGGTTTCGCCGGTGGCGGCCTGGCTGAGCTGGCAGCACCGCAGCGCGCTCGGCACCACGTTCCGGGCCCATCGGCTGCTCGGCTGCCTGGTGGTGGTGCCACTGCTGTTCTTCGCGCTGCTCTCGTTCAAGAAAGTGATCGGCCTGCACTGGGTGATGTCGTTCTATCCCTTCGGCTTCGCCTTCATCGCCTTCGGCCTGCCGGTGCAGCGGCTGCGGGCCTGTGCGATCGGCCTCGCATCAGCCTGATCACTGCCTATGCCCGATATTTTATTTTTCTTGTCCTCAGTCGCATCCATGGATAAGGGCTGGTCACTCGCATCTTCCCCAAGCGCACCACCTACCTCGCGTCCGCGACGGCCTGGAATTCCCTGTGTATTTTTGGCTGGTTTACCTGCCTCAGCCAGCTTGCCGGCAGCCAACGCCAGATTGGCTCGCGCACCCTGATTATCCGACGCATATTTCAGTACACCTAAAAACGCATCTGCTGCTGCGCGATAGCCGCCCGTCATAAAGTAACTATTGCCGAGATTAAATAAAGCCTGCTCGCGCTGTTTTACATCGTGCGCTGCCAGCAAAGCAGTACTGAACTGCCTGATCGCATACTGAAAATCCTTGCGCCGGTATGCGGCCGCACCCTCGCCCATGCGTGCGGCATAGCCATGCAGATCGGCATACAAGGTTTGCGCAAGTCTATGGTTATGATCGCGGTAGGCAGCGTAAGCCCGCCGTTCTGCGGAAGCGTTATAGCCTACAACTACTTCTGCTGCATCAGCATGCTGTGCAGCGCCAAACACAGCAATAAATACAACTACAATAAAAACATGTAACTTATTGATTGTATTAAATAAATTAGATAAATACGGAAGCATCAACAACAGCAGCGCTGGCAGCAGCAGGAAGGCATACAG